>SLKJ01000102.1 GCA_007134675.1 Bacteroidales bacterium | reverse complement strand
CTGAATTATTTCATTATCCAGTATTCTGCTGATCTTTTCAATAAACTCATCCGTGCCTGTATCGGGTAGCAATCTGCAGTCCAGAACGGCAGTTATCTCCTGGGCAATCTGGTTGGCTGCACCTACCGGACTGTTAATTGATGTAATTGTTATTGTGTTGGTAATAAGGGAATAAACGATTTCTTCACGTCTCATTGCGGGAACAACAAGGGGCCTGAAAAGACAAATGTTCCGCAGGGCAAGTCCCCGCAATCCACCCTCAATTCGTCCCAGTTCACGGAACATATTCCTGGTGGTTTCCGAAAACCTTACCCTTTCATTCCTTTCAAGAAGTCTGTTGAGCGCTATTGTTTTTTCCTTCACTACATAGTCCGGTGGAGGAACGGCGCCATGTCCCGAGGTAATGTTTATCAGGTTCATCTCAAGCCACAGGCTGCGTTTAAATGCCACTGAAATACCGAATAGTTTTCTCTCCGGGTCTCTTCTCAGTACCCCGGGGATGCCGCTGCCGCCCTCTCCGTAAAGGGCGACCGGGTTAAGAAGCTCCATAAACTCACTGGTAACAACTTTAGCTCCGGTATAGCCTCCTGTTTCTTCCCCGGAAACGGATAGCATAGTAATATTATATGGAAGATCGTTTTCTGCAGCAAGCCCGAGGAACTTTTCCATGGCAAGCATCTGCATCACCCCCATTCCCTTGTTATCTATAGCCCCTCTACCCCAGACTTTACCACTGGCAATAGTTCCCGAAAAGGGAGGATAGGTCCATTCATGTTCAACATCCATGCCGGCAGGAACAACATCAATATGGTTCAATAGAACAATATTGGGCTTACCTTTTTCAAGGGGATAGAGTGAAGCCGTAAAATTAAAGCTTGCAGGTTCATCAGTAAGTATCTCAACGTGAAAACCTTTCTGACGGGCTACGGTTGAGAAGAACAATCCGGCCATCCTTTCATTGCCCGTAACTGAGGCGTGTCTGATATACCGGCTGAGCAGATGTGCTGAACAGGGAATTTTATCATTTATATTATCAAAGGATTGCGCGTGAAAAGTGTTCAGGAGGTGAATCAGAAGTATCAGAATAGCTGTTCTGTGCATAAAATATATTATTGTTGGAGATATTTTTATTCTGTAAAAGCAAAAATAACCAAAAAGGAGATAAATGCTAATTAAGCCTGGTTAATTCATGAACTGAAAAACATCACTCAAAGTTTGAGTTGTGGCGACAAACCTGTTTTTATCATAACGGTATCAATGTTCTTATCTTCAGTATTCTATTAATATTTGTGGTTTAATATGTCTAAGGTTTTTCAATCTCTGAACAGAGTTCAATAATTGTTTCATATGCCTCCTCAAGTCCCTTTTCATTTGCCGTTCTCCAGTCCGCACAGGCTCCTTCCTTATCATTCATTTTATATTTAATTTGCCCCCTTTTATAGTATGCGTTCAGCATATCAGGATCGTTTTCAATAGCCCTGCTGTAATCATTTACAGCCTCTCTGTAATCATCAATGGCAGTTCTGGCCAGCGCCCTGTTGTAGTAGGCGGTTGCAAGTTCAGGATCTGCCTTAAGTGAACTGCGTTTTTCAATTAGATTGCCTTTCTGATCAGTCATTGTAATCCTCAGGCTTGTTGATTTTCCCGAGATTATCTTAATAGCTCTTGTATAGTCGTCTATAGCCTTGTGGAAGTCTTCGAGATTATAACTGGATGCCCCTCTGAGGATATAGGCGGCAATATTTTCAGAATTGAATTCAATTGCCTTTGTGAGGTCAGCCCGGGCTCCCTGGTAATCGCGCATGTTATACTTAACAAGTGCAATATTGTAATACTCAAAATCGGTCTGTGCTGAAATGCTGACATTTACAGATAAAAGTACAGTTAATAATACCACTCTTTTCATAATTGGGAATTTTTTGGGAAACAGGATAAATTATCTGTAAATCATATGATAAATAATGTTTTCTCTTGCATCGTATGCTATCATCTCTTTTAAACTTCCGATTTTGTCATACCTGTAGACCCACCTGCTTTCAACTCTTTTTCGTGAGTTATACCATATGGCCTCTATCATGTGTTCATTTTCGTCGTATGTGTATGTTCGCTTCCCATCAAGCCTTCCGCGTGAATTGTACCATCTGGATTCTATTTTGTTACCATTGTCATCATATTTATATGTCCATATGCTGATCACCCTTCCGCGTGAATTATAGCCAGTTGCCTCTATCCTGTTATCGTTCTGGTCATAACTGTATATCCATCGGTCATCAATCCTGCCGTTTGGCCTGTAGCGGATCTCTTCAATTTTATTCCCTTTTTCGTCGTATTTATATGTATATCGGTATTTCTGGCTGTTTTTTCTCTTCTCTGTAAATGATTCTGAATAAAGGGTCTTTTCACTCAGGGGACTTTCTTCCGGCACGGTTTTTGTAAAATCTGAATAATTATTCAGTGACCCGCAAATCATTAATATTATAATCCCTGTTTGTTGCATATACACAGACTTTATAGATCTTTAAATACACACAGACAAGATGAAAAAAATTGACTTCGTCGATTACAAATGCATAATTCAGTTCTTTTTGAATTGTAAACCTGATTTATTGAGTATATAACGTAATAAACAGAACATTAATATGAGAATATTAAAAACAATCCCCGCACTGGTTATCCTTATCCTTTCTGGTTGCAGCATGCCCACGGCAATTGTTTCACCTAAGGCGGATAATAGGGTGACCGGATTAAGTGAGGAGGTTAAAGCCGGTTTCCCTGAAGGGATGAAACATCACGAAGAAACCGGTTTTATGTATGAATTTAAGTTTGACAGAGATAATCTATATCTTAAACTTGCTACAAGTGATCTGGATGATATCAGAAAGATTGTCTACTTTGGGTTTTCGGTCTGGATAGACAGGAAAGGTGAAAAGAATCAGGATCAGGGCTTCAGGTTTCCGGGGCCAGCAAGGTTGTCTCAGCTTGATATCTCCTCAGGCATGTCGCAGTTAACAACCAGTATTTTTTATTTACAAGCAAGCACTTTCCAGTTACCAGCAAGCGACTCTCAGGGAAAAACCGGCAAAGCAGGCATTGGTAATCTCAACTCTATTCTTGAAAGAGCCGAAGAGATTGATCTTATTGGTATTTACGGAACTGCCGCAAGAACTGTTAAAATGAGAGACAGTCCCATAAAGGTAAAGGCCAGTATTTCAGGTGATATTCTGACTTACGAAGCAGTGGTCCCATTTGAAATTCTTGAGTTCGGCTATAATCCCATTGCCGGTGATTCAAATATGAGTATAGGATTTAAAACAGGCCATTTTGAAGCTCCTTCCAGACGGGACAGAGAAATGCAACCCTATACAGGACCATCTGACCGGACAGGCAGAAGGGGGCCGGGTCAGTATCCCGGCCAGTATCCTGGCCGATACCCGGAAAGAATTCCTGAAAGGACCGTGACAGACAGCCGGTCTTCTGAAATGGCCAGATTATCCAGGCCTACCGGTTTATGGCTGGCCCTTGAATTTGATACATCATTCCAGGATTTTTAATCTTTTGTTATGAAACCCGAATCAGACTTCGGCAGACAAAATAACATGAATTCTAAATCTGATAATGATTGCACCGTGCTTATTTTTCGCTGTTATCTTTTCAACTGGCTCATAGTCAAAGGGGTAAAAAGTAACTAACCGCTATGCCCGGAAACTGTGTCTCGCAAAATATTATGAATTTCATGTAGAATTATTTCTTGTTCTGATCTGGAATAATCGCTTTCGCGGAAATAAGGGTAGCTATTACCCTGATTAATGAACAGGGCTCTTTATCTATTTAATTCCGTAACTTTGTTCAGGAAAACATACAGGTAAATTATGAATGATGACTTAAAGATCCGATACTCCAGGCTGGCTGATGAAAGCTGTTGTCTTTCATGCGGCGGGGCCCTTGAGAAAAGCGGTGCAGCTTTGGGAGAGATATGTATTGATCTGGGAAGCGGACGCGGAACAGATGTTATCAGACTGGCTGAAATAGTTGGACCCGGCGGTTTTGTTTACGGTATAGATGTAACACCTGAAATGGTCAGAAAAGGCCGGACTGCTGCAAATAAGCTTGGTATCGGAAACACTGAATTTATCCTCGCAGAGCTTGAAGATATTCCACTTGAAAATGGTATTGCCGACCTGATCATTTCAAATTGCGTTATCAACCATGTTGACCGGAAGGACCTGGTGTGGGCGGAGATATTCCGCCTTCTGAAAAAGGAGGGACGTTTCGTGGTGAGTGATATCTATTCTGTTGAGGCCGTACCGGAAGAATACAGTTCCGATCCTGCCGCGGTTGCTGAATGCTGGGCAGGGGCTGTTACCAGGGATGAATATCTTGACACTGTCAGTCGGACCGGCTTCATAAACGTTGAAATACTTGAGGAGAGCAAGCCTTATCAAAAGGGAAAAATCAGGGTTTGCAGTTTTACCCTTTTGGGGACAAAGGATTAAACAGCTCTGATACCCTGAAAAATGAAGTAATGCCGGAAGTTACTTTATATAATAAGAATAAGAAGAATGATGTTAAAATACCAAAACTTTTTTTCACAGGCAGAATG
>SLKJ01000020.1 GCA_007134675.1 Bacteroidales bacterium | reverse complement strand
TGCATCCATCCCATCATCCATTTCATATCAAAACCCAGTCCCCCGACATAAGTGGGACGGGACACCATAGGCCACGCTGTTGATTCCTCGGCAATGGTGTAAATATCAGGGAATACTTCATGGGTAGCTTCATTAACCTGTTTCAGAAAACTGATTGCTTCCAGATTTTCCCTGCCTCCATATCGGTTGGGTATCCATTCACCCTGTTTCCTGGAATAATCACGGTACAGCATTGAAGCCACGGCATCTACCCTCAACCCGTCGGCATGGTAAATTTCCAGCCAGAACATTGCATTGCTTATCAGAAAACAGCGGATTTCGTTCCTTCCATAGTTGAAAATATAACTCTTCCAGTCAGGGTGGTACCCCTCCCGCAGATCCTGATGTTCATAAAGATGTGTTCCGTCAAAATATGACAGTCCGTGCTGGTCCGACGGGAAATGAGACGGTACCCAGTCCATGATAACCCCTATACCCTCCCTGTGAAGTTCATTGATCAGAAACATGAAATCCTGTGGTGAGCCATAGCGGCTTGACGGTGCAAAATATCCTGTAACCTGATATCCCCATGAACCATAAAAAGGGTGCTCCATTACAGGCATAAACTCAACATGTGTGAACCCCATTTCATTTATGTATTCCGGCAACTGCGCCGCCAGTTCGCGATAGGTCAGGTACCTGTTTCCCTCCTCCGGGCATCTTCGCCATGAACCAATGTGCATTTCATAAACTGAAAACGGTTTCGGCTTGTCCGGGTTCTCTTTTCTTTTTTCCATCCACCCCTGGTCGGTCCATGCAAACTTTTTGTCCCATATCACTGAAGCAGTACGCGGCGGTTCTTCCCACATAAAAGCATAGGGGTCCCCTTTTTCAACACTATAATTGTTATAGGAAGATTCTATATGGTATTTATAAACTTCACCATGGCCAACGCCCGGAATAAAACCCTCCCATATTCCAGATCCGTCTTCACGGTTAAAAAGATGATGCGTGCCGGAATTCCATCCGTTAAAATTCCCGGTAACACTTACTTTCCTTGCGTTGGGTGCCCAGACTCCGAAAAATGTCCCTTTGCGGCCATTAAGCGCGGCAATGTGGGAACCAAGCTTTTCATACAGTTTAAAGTGCCGGCCTTCCCTGAAAAGATGAATGTCATAATCGTTCATCAGGGAATAAGGAAGTACCGGACCTTCTTTATTTTGTTTTCCGGGATCAGTTCTCATAATACTTTGTATTTACTGGTTGCCTTTTGATTGCATGATATGTTTTATCCCTTTCATGGGTATAGTAATCCAGTCAGGCCTGTTGTTCAATTCATAGTTTAATTCATAAACAGCCTTTTCCAGGATATAGGTATCGAGCATTATTTTCAGATCCTCTTTATTATCAGGTATAAGCCTTGTTTTGCCAAGTGTTTCGATATAGGTTTTGACATATATACCGCTTATATAATGATACCAGAGCTCAGCCCATTTTTCAAGTAAATCAGTATCCACCTGACTGATGGTTACAAGTCTGAATAAAGCACTATAGGCAGCATAGTGAAACGATCTTAACATGCCGGCCACATCGCGCAGGGGGGACCTTTTGAGTCTTCTCTCACTGAATGAACGTGCGGGCTCTCCTTCAAAATCTATTATAATAAAATCTTTTCCTGTAAATAGAACCTGTCCCAGATGAAAATCGCCATGGTGCCTTATCTTTAGAGAGTTGAATTTCCTGGAATAGATCTTTTTCATCCGGTTGAGGATATCATTTTTCATTTTCAGGATTTCCCGGGCTTCCTCATGCATTGCTTCGGGTATATTTATTATGTTCTTTTCGAGGGACTGGTATGAAGTTCTTGTAAGTGACTGAAGCGATGAAAACAAGGATCGCTGGTAATGGAGGGAGAAAGCTTCCGGCTCAAAATCGGGCTCATCGGGCCGCGAAGCCAGGCTCATGTGCATTTCAGCAGTGCGTCGGGCCAGTACGGTGATTCTTTCAAATATAGCTGCACCCAGGAGATCTTTTATATCGTCGGCCAGATCATTAAATGAGTCCGGGTCCATCAAATCACCCTTTAGCTGCGGAACATTCTTGTAATCGGGAAACGCCAGTATCCTTTCAAAATAGCGGTTCAGCTCATCGCCTGCATAATCCCAGGCATCTCCCTGATTTTCAACTAACTCCTGCATCATGCCTATCACCATTGGATGCTTTTTTACCTGCAGGTGTTCAATGGACCCCATAAATAGAGGTGCATGTTTAAAACTGGTTTTTTCAGTAAGGAAACGCAGAATTTCAACGTCAGGATTGGTTACACGGTCAAGTTTCCGGTATAATTTAAAGAAATATTTCCTGTTAAAAACTATTGATGTATTGCTCTGATCTGCACTTAGAACTTTGGCATGAAATTCCCTGTCACCCGGCAGATCCCTGAGCGAATTTTTAAAATCCTTATTGACAAAAAATACCATCTCCCCTGATTTCGATTTCAGCTTTCGTCTCTTCACCAGGTTCTCATAAACCGCTTCACGGAATAATCTGCTGTAAACTGCATCATACAAAATGCCCTGAGAATTTTCTATTGTCACCGGGGCTATTATTGATTTTGCATCCCCTTCCCGCAAAACCGATTCAGATTCTTTGCTTGCAAAACTTATCGGCAACTGGTACATCTCCGGCAGTCCTTCAATATACTTTACCTCAATGATCAGCCATGAAAAGCTTTCCTGGTTATATGTAAAATGAACAGCATCAGACACGCTAATCTCCCTGATTTGCCTTCCTTTGCCGCCAAACCACCTGCAGGTCTTGATGTAGTTCATAATCAACCTGCCTGTCAGGACTTTAACATTTGCCGGTTTGAACAGATCTTCATATTTTTCCACTTTCATTTTCGTTACAGGAGAGTCCTCAATTTTGACTTCCGGAGCAACTGGTTGCTCCAGCAAAAACCAGTAATAACCATGAGGTCCCAGCGTAATAAGGTAAGCGGACTCTTTTATTGAAGGGAACCTGTTACCAGAAAAAACCTCAATCGGGATGAATTCCTTAAAATCCTGAAGATCTAGCTCAGTTGCCTGGCTGTAGCGGGAAAGATTGGCTATAACGAGTATAGTCTCATCCCTGTAGGATCTTAAAAAGGCCAGGATCTTTGAGTTGGTGGGGGAGAGGAATTGTATGTCCCCACGGCTGAAAGCCTTGAACTGTTTTCTCATACCCATAACCCTTTTCATCCACCACAATAGCGATGATGAGTTGTTTTGCTGGGTTTCTACATTTACCGCCTCGTATTGATATTCAGGATCAAGAATTACCGGAAGAAAAAGTTTCTGGGGGTTTGCATCAGAAAAACCTGCATTACGATCTGCTGTCCACTGCATCGGTGTCCTTACTCCGTCGCGGTCGCCCAGATAATAATTGTCTCCCATGCCGATTTCATCCCCGTAATACAATACGGGCGTTCCCGGCAATGAAAAAAGGAGGTAGTTCATCAGTTCTATTTTACGGCGGTTATTATCCAGCAATGGTGCAAGCCTGTGTCGTATTCCCAGGTTTATTCTTGCCTTTGGATCTTTCGTGTAGACCTTATACATATAATCCCTTTCTTCATCTGTTACCATTTCCAGGGTCAGTTCGTCGTGGTTTCTTAGAAACATAGCCCACTGGCAGGTTTCGGGGATTTCAGGGGTCTGATCGAAAATATCTGTCAAAGGATACCTGTCCTCCATTTTCAGAGCCATAAACATCCGGGGCATGATGGGGAAATGGTAATTCATATGGCATTCATCGCCATCTCCAAAGTAGGAAGCAGAATCTTCCGGCCACATATTGGCTTCGGCAAGAAGCAGTTTCCCCGAGTATTTCGAATCGACATGCTTCCTGAGTTTTTTCAGGAAAGAATGTGTTTCAGGCAGGTTTTCACAATTTGTATTATCCCTTTCAAAGAGATAGGGTACTGCATCAAGGCGAAAACCATCCACTCCCATATCAAGCCAGTAATCGAGAATTTTAAAAATCTCCTTCTGCACCCTGGGATTATCGAAATTAAGATCAGGCTGGTGTGAATAAAACCGGTGCCAATAATACTGATTGGCTGAATTATCCCATGTCCAGTTGGACCTTTCAAAATCTTTGAAAATGATACGCGCATCTTTGTATTTATCAGGATCATCGCTCCAGACGTAGTAATCACGGTATGCCGACCCGCGTTTTGATTTTCTCGCACGTTGAAACCATGGATGCTGCTCGGAGGTATGGTTTATTACCAGTTCGGTAATAACCTTCAGGTTCCTTTTATGTGCTTCTTTCAGGAACCTTTTGAATGAACGGATATTACCGTATGTCGGGTTTATGCTGTAGTAATCGGAAATATCATAACCGTCGTCACGGAGCGGAGAAGGATAAAAAGGCAGGAGCCAGATTGCCGTTACACCAAGGTTTTCGAGATAGTCAAGCTTCGATAGCAAACCCTCAAAATCGCCGATACCATCGGAATTGCTGTCATAAAATGCCTTGATATGAAGCTCGTAGATAATTGCATCCTTGTACCAGTGCAGATTATCATCCAGCTCAGTTTGTTTCTTTATCATAAGATGTGATTATCTGGTATTATAATGATTTAGTATAACTGTTTGCTGTTTAGTATTACTGTTTATTACTGTTTATTACTGTTTATTACTGTTTAGTATTACTGTTTATTACTGTTTAGTATATCTGTTTATTACTGTTTAGTATATCTGTTTACAGTTTATTATACCTGTTCACTGTTCAATTCTGAAAATATGCGCGGGAAAGACCATTGGATTCAGCTCGACATAATTCCACTCACCATTCCATAAGTAGCGGTTACCTGTAAGCATATCGAACATTTCGAAGGTCCGGTTGGCCGAAAGCCCCAGCATATCAAGCGGAACTTTTATCCAGCTTCCCTGGGTAAATTCAGAATCCATGTTAACCACAACAAAGATCCGGTTTTGTTTATCATCATCTGTTTTTCCGTAGCAGAGCAGCTGATCATTTTGGGTTTCGGCAAAAGATATGTTCCAGGTGGTTTGGAGGGCCGGGTTTTCTTTTCTTATTTTGTTTACCAGCGCAATGAGTTTTCTCATACGGGTCATTGTCTTCCAGTCCCAGTGCTTTATTTCATATTTTTCATTATCAATATACTCCTCTCTGAGGGGATGGGGCTCATTAAGACATAATTCAAAAACAGGTCCGTAAATACCGTAATTTGATGACATAGTTGCAGCCATGATAAGACGAGCAATAAACGCAGGCTCATTTTTATGCTGAAGGGATACCGGTAAAATGTCAGGTGTGTTCGGCCAGAAGTTGGGTCTGTAATACTCCCTGAGTTCAGTTCTGGTAAGTTCGTTCAGGTATCTGATAAATTCCTCACTACTGTTTCTCCAGGTGAAGTAGGTATAGGACTGCGTAAATCCTGCTTTTCCCAGCCTGGCCATCACCTTGTTCCTTGTAAATGCTTCAGCGAGGAAAATTACATCAGGATGGGCCTTTTTTACTTCACGTATCATCCAATCCCAGAACACAAAAGATTTGGTGTGCGGATTGTCCACGCGGAACACATACACTCCCTGTTCTATCCAGAAATCCACTATACTTTTCAGCTCATTCCACATTGCTTGCCAGTCATCATTCTCAAAATTCATCGGCAATACATCCTGATACTTTTTGGGTGGATTTTCAGCATACTGTACCGTACCATCAGGCCTCCAGTTAAACCATTGGGGATGTTCCTTTACATAAGGATGGTCCTGTGAACACTGGTATGCCAGGTCAAGGGCTATTTCAAGACCATATTCAGAAGCTTTACTAACGACCTTCCTGAAGTCTTCAAGTGTTCCCAGCTCCGGATGGATTGCCTTATGGCCGCCTTCAATGTTTCCTATTGCCCAGGGTGATCCTGGTTCACCTTGTTTTGCTATGGGTGAATTGTCTTTTCCTTTCCTGAATGAATTCCCTATGGGATGGATAGGTGGAAAATAGAGTATATCAAAACCCATTTCGGCTACCAGAGGTATAATATTTTCAACATCCCTGAAAGTACCGTGTTTCCCCGGTACTGATGATGTTGAACGTGGAAATACTTCGTACCAGCTGCTGAAAAGTGCCCTCTTTCTTTCCACTTCTACATGCAGTATTTGCTCATAGACAGAGGAATCGCTGTGGTCTGCACAATTATACATAACATTGCCAACTTCTTCACTGAGAACCAGAGCTGCAGCTGCAGCAGGGTTATCTTCCACATCATTGATGAATGTAATCCAGTTGTCCAGATTTTTTTTATTCTTTGGTGAGGCCAGCTTTGTTGCTTGCTGCATCATATTGGCCCCGATACGAAGCTCAATATCTATCTCCTGATTCGCTTCATATTTAAGCTTGAAACCTTTCTGCCATGAAGCAAAGTGGTCTACCCAGCCCTTGATTGTGTATTCATGCCATCCGGTTTCAGCAACTGTAAATTCAGCTTCCCATCTGTCATTGGAAAGATGTTTCATGGGCGTTTCGACCCACTTTTTTTTCCCTTTTTTCCGGTTTAAAAGAACAGTTCTGATTTCATTGTGACCATCTGCAAATATGTCGGCAGTAACCTTTACCCGTTCGCCGGTCACTCTTTTAATGGGAAACTTCCCGCAATCTATTTCCGGGTAAACATTTTCTATTATTACTCGTTCCCTGCCTTTGATGTGCTTCATAAAGTTTAGTTATTACCTTGCTTTTTGTAAATGATTCTTCTGTGATGATATTAACCATGAACCGTCTCAACTGTTTGACACTTGTCATAAATTTTGCAAAAGTAAGAATTTTAAGGCTTTAATTGTCGAATATATTAATATAAATCAGCCGGAAACTTTTACTAGTTTCCGGCTGATGAACACTGGTTCCTTGAAAACAATTTCAGCCTGTAATAATTGTCTACATACCTGGCTGTGGTGGTACGGCCCTGGGTACGGGAGGCTCATATGTTTCATGCACAGCCTCGCCGATGGTCTGGCTGAATATCGCTAAATCCGGAGGAGTTCTGGAAGTGATAAGATTACCGTCAATTACCACCTCTTCATCTTTATAAATGGCTCCGGCCTCTTCCAGCTCATCTCTGATCCCGCCTACGGCAGTACATGTTCTGCCTTCGAGAACACCTGCGGTTAGCAGAAGCTGGGGACCGTGACAAATTGCTCCGACCGGCTTACCCGAGTTGAAAAACTCTTCTGCAAACTCCACAACTTCCGGGATCTCCCTCAGTGCAGATGGGGCTCTTCCTCCCGGAAGTACCAGGGCATCAAAATCATCAACAGCTACATCGCGAACGGCTCTTTCTATAACAATTGAGAAGTCACTGTTATAGGCTGTCACAGTTCCGATCTCAGGTCCTATGACAGTAATATCCATTCCCTGGTTGGTCAGGTAGCCAATGGGCATATAGGCTTCCCCGTCATGGAACCCTTCAGTTACCAGTACTGCTACATTCGGACGTGCAAAAGGCTCTCCGATCTCTGCTATATCATCTACTGCCCTGGGGCATGCAGTCAATAATAATGCAATTGCCAGCAGGGGAAAAAATCTCAACAAAATATTTTTCATGGTATCATCTTTTTAAAGTTAAAAATTCCTTTGGTCCGGTTTATAAAATTTGATTTATATCTAAACTATTTTAACTAAAGAATTGTGCCAAAACCACTGTGAAATACAGTAAAAAAATCTAAATTATGATCTATTTGCCTTATAGAGCGGATGTTAAGCAATTATTTCGCTTTCATTCAGGTGTAATAATAAACCGGATTAACCAGATACCTGTTCCGTGGCAATTTTATTTGTAGAAAATTTCCACAATCTATGCTCATATATCCACAGGGGAATATGAATCTTCCACATTGAAACTACTCAATAAATTCGTTGAACATAACATGGAATATTTATGGAATCACATTATTTTCATTTGTCTGCGGTTAATTATTGGTGAAAAAAAGATCTCCCTGATCAAGTTCATATCTGTATATTTGTATATTTATGAAGTTTTTTATTCATCAGACCGGAATATTGCAAAAATATCATAACTTTGATATAAGGTTTTGTTATTCTGTTGTTTAAACCTTTAATAAAGCTGAGAGTGAATATAATAAGAAGGATCAGATCTCTTTTCAATCCGGAGCATTTTCAGGGGTGGGGCAGGAAGAGCAACTATTTTGAAGGTTGGTACTTCAAGGTTGTCAGCGCTGATGAAGGCAGTGCCTTTGCTATTATACCAGGCGTGGCAATTGATAAGGAGGGTAAGGGACAATCTTTTGTACAGGTACTGGACGGACGGAACATAACTGCAGCCTACAACAAGTTTGAGTTTAAAAAATTTAGTGCCTCGACCGAACGTTTTCTGGTGTCAGTTAACGGCAATCATTTCTCAGATAATTCCATTTCACTGGATCTGCCTGAACTCAAGGGAAAACTCTGTTTTTCCGGTAATGTTCCCTGGCCTAAACCGTGGTATTCGCCCGGGATAATGGGACCTTATTCATTTGTGCCCTTTATGGAATGCTATCATGGCATTGTCAGCATGGATCATACAATAACGGGTAAACTTGAACATAATGGCCATATGATTAATTTCACCGGTGGTAGGGGATATATTGAAAAGGACTGGGGCAGCTCGTTTCCTGAAGGATATATCTGGCTTCAATCAAATCATTTTGATAAGCCGGGGATTTCAATAAAAACCTCAGTGGCAAAAATACCGTGGATCAGGAGTTCATTTGTCGGCTTTATATCGGGGATCTGGCTGGGTGACCGGCTTATCAGATTTACTACCTACAACGGTTCTTCTCTCAGGAAAGTAGGTGCCGACAAAGAGAGGGTTGAAATTGTTATCGAAAATAAAAGCCACCGGCTGGAAATACTGGTGCTCAGGGATTCGTTTGCTTCACTGGTTGCCCCTGTTGGCGGACTTATGGATGGCAGAATTGAGGAGAGTATGTCGTCCGGGATTGAGGTCAACCTGGAGGACCGGAGAACAGGCAGATCTGTCTACTCAGGGAAAGGCAGGAATGTGGCTGTTGAGGTGGCAGGAAAAGTGGAAGAGATTTTGGTTTAGAGATATGGCAGCGATGAAGAGGTTTCTTGAAAAGTATTCCGGCTTAAAAAGCCTTATCATCCTGTTTGCCATGATTATGGTCTTTAATCTTTTGCTTTTCCCTCTTTTTATGCCGGCAGATGGTGACACCAAACCTCTTGATATTATGTTTGCCTATTCTCCTGAAGATGCATATGAGATGATAAAAGGAATCGAGGATGAAGGCCGGCAAAATTATTTAAAGGGTTTGTTGCTCGTGGATTATATATATCCTGTTATTTACTCGCTGTTTCTGGGTTTCAGTATTTTCCTGCTTTATAAAAATACACTCCTGTCTATCTCTCCTTTGTTGATCCTTCTATCGGATTATCTTGAAAATACAGGGATCATCATAATGTTGTCACTATATCCCTCTGAAATAAGATCCATTGCCATGACTACCAGTTTTTTTACCAGCCTGAAATGGACACTGGTTTTAATTGTGATTCTGGTGATCATAACAGGACTGATTCGCAGAGCTGTAAAAAAAGAATAAACCTGCTTTTACAGAAACCAGCCCTCCCTGTATTTATAATGCAGAAATTGATCCGCCTCCGGCATTTCCGGAAAACTGAAATCTTCGGGATCAAAATTCAGGGTCTGGTAGCTTAGTTTTTCCCTCAGCTCCGGCCGGATTGCTATGTTTCCAAGCAGCACGGTCTCAGTAAGCGGGCCTGCCCAGTCAAATGAGGAACCGGCAGGGCCGCCTCCTTTGCACGCATCTATCCATTCCTGGTGGTGCCCGGGTGAGGAGGGTATATATGGTTCCGGTGCAGTGTAGGAATCACGTAGGTGTTTAGTAACAATCTCATTATCAAGTACGTTCCCTTTACTGCCAATATATAGTACACCTCCGGCTCCCAACTGCATTCCCTGGTCGATGCCCCTGATCCGCGGCGGGCGCAGTCCCCCGTCATACCACGTAAGCCTTACGGGCGGCATCTCTTCGCGTGCGGGGAAGTCATAGGTTACCATTGATCCCTGCGGATAGGTCTCGTCATTCACCAGGGTTGATACAGCCTGTATACTGGAAGGGTATTTTAGTTTAAGGGCACGGAATACCGGGTCGAATGAGTGGCATCCGATATCACCCAGGGCGCCTGTGCCAAAATCCCACCAACCTCTCCACCTGAAAGGATGATATGCTCTGTGGTATGGACGCATCGGAGCAGGTCCTATAAACAGGTCCCAATCCAGGCTCTCAGGAACAGGCGGAGTGTCTTCAGGCCTGTTTATTCCCTGTGGCCAGTAAGTACCGGAAAGCCCTCTGTTAGGACGGTCGGTCCATACATGAACCTCACTTATATGGCCAATAGCATCGTCCCATATCATTTCACGCAGTCGCCTTGGACTATCACCTGCCTGTCCCTGATTTCCCATCTGAGTTGCAACCCTGTGTTCCCTGGCTGCCTCTGTAAGAGCCCTTGCCTCATAAACGGTACGTGACAATGGCTTCTCGGTATATACATGTTTGCCTCTCCTGATTGCTTCCATACTTATCACTGCATGAGTATGATCAGGAGTTGCAACGACTAATGCTTCAATATCTTTCTGCCTTTCCAGCATCACACGATAATCTTTGTAGCGTTTAACCCTGGGGTAAATGCTGAAGACACCCATCACCCTCTCATTCCAGTCCGCGTCACAAAGTGCTGCGATATTCTCAGTTCCCGCCATGCTTTCGATCAGTCTTCTACCTATGCCTCCTATGCCTGCAAAAGCAATATTCAGCTTATCGGATGGAGCGGTATGGCCCAGCCCGGCAATAGCGCATGATGGAACAATTGTTACACCTGCCAGCGCTGCTGATGCCGTGCCAATGAAATTTCTTCGGCTGATTGATTTCGATTTTCCGGGTTTCATATTGACCGCGATTATTTTTTTTCCAGAAGTAATTCAATGGCAGTTTCCAGAATATCGTCCCTCCCTTCAGCCTTCGATTCTTTCGACATATCTATCTGGATGTGGGGTGGTATACCGGACTCAATATTTACATTCTGGGGACTGTAGAACCGGGAGCTTGACACCCTTAAAAGCCAGCCGTTAGGCAGGTCATGGAATGCGGGCATGCCTCCTCCTCCTCCGGTAGTATCCCCTACAAATGTGACATTTGGCAGGGCGTTCATGTACTGTGTGAAATAGGTTGTTGCGCTGTAGCTTCTTCTGTTGGTCAGGACTGCAATATTGCCGGTATACCTCTTACCTTCATGAGGCTCAATATATATTTCCTGTTTTCTGAAATGGTTGTGGCCCGGACCGGTTTTTACGTAATTATACCCTGCAAGGGTCCTCTCATCGGTAAAACGGGAGGCAAGTCTTTTGGCATTCTCGGTGCTTCCTCCGCCATTGTTCCTGACATCTATTATCAGACCATTGCTGGTTTCAAGGTTGGCAATAAGTATATCGAGATTGTTTTTACTGATAGGGTTGGCAAAACTACCATAATAGATATATATAATATTATTCAGGTCTGCGAATTCAAGGGGGCCGATAAATCTCTGACTACCCTTGAAATAGTTTCTTTCAATCAGTGGGTAGCTGAAATTTTCAGGGCTGTCCAGATACCATTCCCAGTAGCGTGACCGGTCGAATGAGCTGACCAGGTTAACATGTCCGTCCCTGAGCTCGTAAAGCATAGATGCACACAGGTCGAAAAGCCGGACTGGATCCATGTTTTCTGTAACTCCGGGCCGGTATCGGTTGTAGATATTGTTCCAGTCTATACCCTTATATTCAAAAAATGAATAGTGCTTATCAGTGAAATCCCATATCTCTTCAAATATGGCAACAGGATCATCCTGGGCGTCAGGACCCATAAGTAATTTTTCGCATGACTGAATTGGAGTGATAATGGCTGTAATTGCCATGAATGATACGGCGTACAACAGTATTTTCTTTATTCGGCAGGTAATCAGTTTCTTCATATATTCTGGTTATTCTGATTAACGGATTCTGAAATAAAGTTCAAGCACAAGCTGATGAAGAGCATTGTGCATATTCAGGTTATGTTTTCCTTTCATTGTGTAATAGTCCCATACATAACCTATTCTGAACCAGTTGGGGTTTGATTCCCCCCTGAATGACTCCTTTATGAATAATCCGGTAGTTACATGTGCATAATTGAATGGTGTAAGCACCATATTCTCAAAACCCTGTATCTTAACCCCTCCGTCTTCTGATAACTCAAAGCTTACTCCATATTCGGGTATCCTGACTGTATAACCTATCAAACTTGCTTCAGCGGAAAGCTCAATTTTCCAGTCTCTACGGAAAAAACGCCTGTGAAAGCCAAATTCAGCCTGGGGCCTTAGTTCACCAACCAAATCACCATACAGATATGAATTTCCAAGTCTGCCGGCCATGCGGAAATTGCCAAAAACATTGATATGAGCACCGGCCCAGATATTGTAACTGTCAGGTGTGTATAATTTTCTCAGGTATGAATACCTGATTCCTGCTACGGGGTTTTCAACAACAGTGCTTAAATGGACCGGTCTGGAATAGTTATAGTGAAGGCGTGCAAAACTCCATTCCGTAATATAGGAGTAACTTTGTGACCGTCGGCCAAAATTAAGCACTCCCCCCGGTCCCTGATAATGAAGATTTGACATCCTCTGGTCTGACAAAATGCCCCAGGTTGCACCCTGATCAATTCTGTAGTATACCCCGGGTTGCACGTTCTGGCTTCCCGTATCATTAATTGAATTAAGGGTTTCGGCCCCTGAAAATGAGATGGATAAAGCAAGCGTGAACAGAATGATTGTTAATCTGTTGATAATCTGGGTTATCATAGATGGCAAGGTATATTATGACCGGGTTGTCAAAGAACCCAAAAATATGAAAAATATTGTTAATGTATTACATAATAAACTTACCATTATGACATTCATACGTTTGAAACACCGAATATGAATTACCTGCAAAATATAATTCATTGATTGTTAATTTGATTTACCTGGTTTATATGTATAAAACCGGAATAATACCAATAATTCGGGTTAACTTTCTTAATTTTAAAGTTCATTTTAAACTAATAATAACTTTAAAAATATCATCATGGAACGAAGAAACTTTATCCGTTCAGCTACACTTGGGGGAATTGCAATGACAGGTATCTCCGGAGCTTTTCAGGCTGCTGCTTCTTCACCGGAGGCGGGAATGTCAAACAGCGCAAAATTTAACCTCAAGTATGCCCCCACATTTGGTAATTTCAGGCAACACGCCGGTGCTGATCTGATAGATCAGATCAGATTTATGCATGACCAGGGTTTCAGGGCAATTTTTGATAATGGCCTGATGGGCAAGGAGCCCGCCATGCAGGAAAAGATAGCCAATGAGCTTGACCGTCTTGGCATGGATCTGGGACCGTTTGTGATTTACGGTGATCTCAGTGCAGAATCTATGGTTACAGGCGATCCTGAGATAATGGAGATGCTGAGAGAAAGAATGAAAATGGGCATTGAAGTTCAAAAGAGAACAAATGCTAAAACAGCCCTGGTTGTTCCGGGACTCTATAACCGGAAACTGCACTGGGACGTTCAGACTGCCAATGTTATTGATTCGATGAGGATGTGCTGTGACATAGTAGGGCCAAGCGGACTGGTTCTTGTTATGGAGCCCCTGAACACTTTAACAAATCATCCCGGACTCTTTCTGACAACTATTCCGCAGGCTTATATGATTTGCAGGGCTGTTGATCACCCGAGTTGCCGTATTGTTAATGATATTTATCACCAGCAGGTAACTGAGGGTAATCTGATTCCCAATATAGATATGGCATGGGAATATATCTCAGCATTTCATTGTGGTGACAATCCTGGAAGGAACGAGCCAGGAACAGGTGAAATCAATTTTCTCAATGTATTTCGGCATATTTACCATAAAGGTTATGATGGAGTAATATGCATGGAGCATGGCAGAAGCATTCCCGGAAAGGAGGGGGAGAAAGCTCTGATTGAGGCATACCGCAGGGTTGATGCTTTTGAGACCTGAATAACATTTTCAGGAATATCCGGTATGGATAAAATGATTGTGTTATACAGGCATGTATCAGGAAAGTTTATCTGAAGTATATATAGTATGTTATTAACATTAAAGCTTTGATTATTATGCGGTTTATTATTTTGTCTTTAAGGAAAAGGGATGAAGCGATTACCCATTGGATGGCAAAATACGGGGTTTTCCTTCTCAGGATCAGTGTTGGTATTATCTTTTTCTGGTTCGGGGTCCTGAAATATTTCCCCGGATTAAGTCCGGCTACTGATCTTGCCACCAAAACTATTGACACACTAACTTTCGGGATAATATCAGGCAGTTTTGCACTTTATATTCTTGCCACACTTGAGGTAGCCATAGGCATAGGCCTTATTTTCGGGGTATTTCTCAGAGAGACCCTCCTGCTTCTGCTTTTCCAGATGATGGGAACCATAACTCCATTGTTTTTGTTTACCTCCGAGGCCTTTACCAGGATACCCTATGCACCAACCCTGGAGGGGCAATACATAATCAAGAACATTGTAATTGTAAGTGCAGGGATTGTTATAGGTGCAACGGTCAGGGGAGGCAGGTTGATTGCTGATCCTGATAAAGTCAGCGAAGAAAGCAACTGAATTACAGTTCCTGATGTGGGAAGGACCCTGATTAAAAGAATATTGACTGTATTTATTGATTATTTTTTAATTTTATCTCAGAAACAAATACTTAAGAATAATGGACGAACAGCAGCTTCGCAGAAATCTTCGTAACACTCTTTATAATGAAATTAAGGGTGAACTTACCCATAATGAGATAAAAGAGTTCGAAAAAGAATACATTGACAAGAAGTTTTTAGCAAGATTGATGGAAAAATATCTTGCAAAAAAAAGGTTTTTTAACTTTATTACCATACTGTATTCGTCTTATTTAATGGTTCTTCTGATCCTTTTCCTTACAAAAGTTGATACCCTGGTTTTTATTATTCCTGTAACACTCGCTATTATACTTCTTCCGGTTTTTGTTGTCAATTTACTGGTAAGCAAATCATTCCTCGGATATCAGAAAATAGATCTTGTACTGAGACTTTTTACCAGATTTTTTGTGGCAAAAAAGATGGAATGATGAAACTCTTGTGCCTGACACGTATCATTGTTAATACATTCTTTTAAAAAAAAGCCGGATACTGCTGTTGTTTATTTAATTTCGCAGGACAGTCGTATCCTAAATCCCAAATTGTATTAATATATGATACTTTTCTTCCGTAGCCAGCCTGGTACAGTTTATGCAGTTGAAAGCGCCCAACCTCTGCAGAAGACTGATGTCGATAAACTTGCCTGGCTTTTTGGCAATGCCCTGTATGTCGAAAAACCTGAAATAGCAGGAAATTTTATTGGCCCCAGGCGTGAGATGATCACACCATGGAGCACAAATGCAGTTGAGATAACACAAAATATGGGGATTCCCGGGATTCTGCGGATTGAGGAGTTTGTTCCTTCCGTCGGGCACTCCGGTGAACACACCCGTGGTTACGGCGGTGACAATACCGGCGGGCAGCCGGCCGGCAATCCCGGATACGATCCAATGCTCCAGCACCTGTATACAAATCCTGGTCAGGATGTTTTCACTGTTGACCGTGAACCCGAACCGGTGATCCTTATTGATGATATAGAAGCATTCAACAGTCAGGAAGGTCTTGCACTCAGTCCCCAGGAGATCAGCTACCTGGAGGATGTCAGCAGGCAGACCGGAAGGAAGCTGACCGACAGTGAAATATTCGGTTTCAGCCAGGTCAATTCCGAGCATTGCCGCCATAAGATATTTAATGGTCTTTTCATAATAGACGGCCAGGAGAAACCATTTTCGCTTTTTCAGCTTATCAAAAAGACCACCCGTGAAAATCCCAACAGGGTTGTTTCTGCCTATAAAGATAACTGTGCTTTTCTTCAGGGTCCTGTCGCCAGGCAGTTTGCCCCTGCAAGGCAGGATGTGGCGGACTGGTTTGTGGTGAAGGATGTGGAGACGGTGTTGTCACTTAAAGCGGAAACCCACAACTTCCCCACCACGGTTGAGCCCTTCAACGGTGCTGCCACAGGAACAGGAGGGGAGATACGTGACCGCCTTGCCGGCGGAAAGGGGGCCTTACCCCTGGCAGGTACTGCAGTCTATATGACACCCTATCCCAGGACTGAGCCGGGAAGGCCATGGGAAAGCACCCTGTCCCCCCGGCCCTGGCTATATCAGTCCCCCGAGGACATTCTTATTAAGGCATCGAATGGTGCAAGTGACTTTGGCAACAAATTTGGCCAGCCGCTTGTATGCGGCAGTCTCCTGACATTTGAGCATAACGAAGGCGGGAAGACTTATGGTTATGACAAGGTTATAATGCTGGCAGGCGGAATTGGGTATGGAAAGAAGAAAGAGAGCATGAAGGGCATTCCTTCAAAGGGGGATCGTATCATTCTTCTTGGAGGCGATAATTACCGTATCGGAATGGGAGGCAGCGCCGTTTCATCTGTTGCTA
>SLKJ01000022.1 GCA_007134675.1 Bacteroidales bacterium | reverse complement strand
CGGGTCTCTGAAATCTTTCTGCCCAGAAAGTAGGCACCTGCTGATTCCAGCAGCAGCCAGTTGGCTAAAACAACTCCTATTGAAAGCTCATTGCCGTGAAAAGCGACCATCAACTCCCTCAACAGAACAATCTGGGCAACAAGACCGCTGAATCCCATCAGTATAATGGCAGATACAATTCTTCGTCTCATACCCGGAAACCTTTACACCCAGATACCGGGAATTTTGTGCTCACACGATGAGCATCTGCCATTGATGATATTGTTTTCCGTGACCTGGAAATGCGTCCGCCTGATAAGTATTTTCCTGCATTTGGGACAAAATGTTGAATTTAATTTGTGCCCCGGTACGTTGCCCAGGGTAACATATTGCAAACCAACCTGCAGTGCAGTTTTATGGGCTCTTTCAAGAGTCTCAATCGGAGTAGGTGATAAATTGGTCAGTTTGTAATTAGGAAAAAACCTGGAAAAGTGGACCGGTACTTCCGGTGAGATATTATCTCTTATCCACTCACACATCCTTCTAATTTCCGCTCCTGAATCATTGATTGCAGGTATTACAAGATTCACTATCTCCAGCCATGTACCGGCTTCCTTAATTATCTGCAAGGTTTTGAGAACAGGCTTAAGTTCAGCAGAGGAATTTTCATAAGCCAGCCGGGAAAAACCTTTAAGATCAATGGTGACCGCATCAGTATATTTTAAGAGCTCATTCAGGGGTTCAGGTTGCATGTAGCCGTTGGAATGCCACAGTATTCTTAACCCTTCCTCTTTGGCAATTCTGGCATAATCCAGCACATACTCGTAGAAAACAGTCGGTTCGTTATAGGTAGAAGAAATTGTGGGAACACCAAGTCCTTTAGCTTTATTCACAACTTCCCGTGGCGGGAGATCATAATATCGTCCGATCTCCTCAATGGAACGTTGCGAAAGTTGCCAGTTGTGACAGTGCAGGCAGCGAAAATTACATCCCGCTGTTCCCACACTGAGCATATTGGTACCCGGCAGCATATGATGCTGGGGCTCCTTTTCTACAGGGTCTGTATGAACCGCCGAAGGCAGCCCATAAACTACTGTATAGAGAGTGCCATGTCGGTTTTCCCTGTTTCTGCAGAATCCTCTCCTTCCCTGGTTTATGATACAACTTCGGTAACAGAGATCACACTGAACCCGGTTTCTGTCAAGCCTTGTATAATACATCGCTTCCCGTTCCTCCTGAAAATCTGTTTTTTCGCTTTCGCGGAAAAGTCCTGCGTTAACTCTCTCCATTAGAAGAAGGCATCCGGCGCCTGCAACAGCAACACCACCAGCAAATGCTTTTGAAATAAACTCACGACGGTTCGGTTTGCTCATGATAAAAAATCCTGGATTAAAAATTTTAATTATTCACAAATTTACAATGTAATATTCTGAAGTCAGTCCCATATTCCTTCAATTCTGTACCCGCATTTCATGCAGGATCCGTTTTTCATGCTGATTTCGATTACCGAGATGTGGGTACGGTGTATCAGCCGCTCACCACACCCGGGGCACCATGTGGAATTGTGCCTGTGCCCGGGCATGTTCCCTATATAAACGTACTTTAATCCGCTTCCGTGTGCAATGCGGACAGCTTCTTCCAGTGTTCTTACAGGTGTCGAAGGCAGGTTGGTCAATCTGTAAGTTGGAGAAAACCTGCTGAAATGCAGCGGCACCTCATCTCCAAGATTATCACTTATCCACTCACACATCCTTCTGATATCATAAGGATTATCGTTGAGCGTAGGAACTACAAGATTAACAATTTCAAAAAACATCCTTTCCTCCTTAAGAACTTTTAATGTCTTCATTACAGGTTTCAGCCGGGCAGCGGATATTTCACTGTAAAAGTCTTCACTGAAAGCCTTAAGGTCTATTTTTACCGCATCCAGCCAGGTAAGCAATTTGCGCAGGGGTTCGGGGTTTATGTAACCGTTGGATACAATATGTACCTTCAATCCCTTGCTGCTGGCCAGTCTGCTGATGTCATACATATATTCATAGAAAACCGTGGGTTCGTTATATGTAAATGAAACAGATGTAACTCCCTGCTGCAGAGATTCTTGCACAATCTGTTCAGGAGACATGGAAAATTCTCTTACCTCTCCGGGGCCTCTCTGGGAAATATGCCAGTTATGACAGTATTTACATCTTAGATTACAACCCACGGTTGCAACGCAAAGCCTTTTATGACCCGGTATAAAATGGTACAGGGGCGCTTTTTCAATCGGGCCCACATCAAATGTACAGGGCCTGCCGTATACCATACTGTAGAGAGCCCCCCCAATATTTTTCCTCACACGGCAAAATCCGCTGTTTCCGTCAAAAATATGACATCCCTGGGGACAAAGCTGGCACTGCACTTCATTGTTTCCCGTCTTCCGGTAAAACATTGCTTCTCTGCCTGAAAATATCACTGATTTATCGCTTTCGCGGAAAGTTTCTGAACAATGATGTCCTGAGGAAGGGTGTCCTGAGGAAGGGTGTCCTGAGGAAGTGGCAGCAGAAGATGTACCAGCAGAAGAAGTGGCGGCAGAGGAAGAAGTAATCCCCGTTGGAGAAACCGCTGGGGCGGCTGATGAAAACAGGAAGCCTGCAATGGGGGCGGTAGATGAGGGGAAAGCAAATCCTGAAAAGATCACACCAGCACCTCCTTTAAATACTTTCTTTAAAAATTCACGGCGTTTCCTGCTACTCATACATATAAAGTATAGTTAGCAATCTGTTTAACAATGTGTTAATAATTCATTATCCGGATATTCTGCTTTTCAATTCCGATGGATCCCCATGTTTATAGACCTTCGGTCGATTTTACATGCACTATTTTGTTCTTTTAAAAATATGTACCTGATGTAAAATTCATGTTATTTTGTCTGACGAAGTCTCCGGGGATTCATGAGAAAATAATTAAGTGATACAGAAAACTCTTACAATAAACCTGCCATGTTTATTTTTTACCCAGGTTCACTTTTTACATCGCCAATACATCAACAGGTTCGGGTTATATTCCGGCATGCAGTAAATTGCTTGTATATTACTTTCAATACGCCCGGGAAATAACAGCAGTGACGAAAAAAACCTTTTATCAAATTATCAATGCATTGCCAGAATTATATTTATGATTTTAATTTTATCATAATTATCCCTGAAAAAGTTCAAACATCGCCTCAACCTCAACAGGCACATTGGAAGGAAGGATCATACCAACCGCACTCCTTACACCTATCCCGTTTTCCTTGCCGAAAACATCAGCCATAAACAGGCTGAATCCGTTAATCACTGCCGGGTGCTGATCAAAGTCTGCTGTGCAGTTTACCATTCCAAACACTTTTACAAGCCGCCTGATCTTTTTTAATTCTCCAAAATGTTCCTTAATAGTCGACAGCATAGTCAGTCCCACCTGTCTGGCTGCCAGCTTACCTTCTTCAACACCAAGATCAGCCCCCAGAGTGCCGGTCATAAGAGTACCGTCAGCTCTTACCGGTAGCTGGCCTGAAACATAAAGAAATTTATCAACAACAATTACAGGTTTATATACACCTGCAGGTTTGGGAGGTGGCGGCAGCTCAAGTCCCAGTTCAACAATTCTCAAATCAGGATCTTGTGTCATTCCAAAATTTATTTAGGTGATATAAATTTTTACCGGACAGCAAACTTCCGGATTGAATGTTAATGCTTTTCCGGACAAAAAAGGATAAAATAATCAATAAAGAAGATAATTCAAAAACATTCTTAAATTTTTTGAATTAATGAGGCTGAAACAATTATTACTTAAAAAGTAAAATAAAAACAAGGGAAAGTAATGTATTTTATTTATTTTTAAGGTGTTTATACTTCATTTACAGGCAGCAACATCACCATATTCGCAGGCTTGAACACAGTAGCAAAATATATAAACCGTCAAAACATCATTAGATCCATCAGCTTAACCTTTCCTACTGAGTGGCACAATGCCACAAAGTTTGTTGTAAACCAGATTTTGATGGCAATAACACTGGCCTCGATAAGTGGGAAAAGCCGGATTTGAAGGATTGCTGCTTCTTTTAGCGGGGACGGTTTGGTAAAATCTTTGCTGAGATTGAAAAAGGGGCTAAAAGAGAATACGATATCTGCTGCGCTCAAGAGTCCAGGGCAAATCGGTGCATGCAAACTCCAAATGTTATTGCTGTCAAAAAATGCCCTGTGGTTAATTGAAAGCGGCCTGGAAAGTATAACGCTTGATGCCGATTCCACCGTTTAATCTGTTTGTGGCAGGCAGGAAGGGGCATAGTATAGAACATAAGATGTATGAGCATCATTTTTATAAAGCTGACTGGCAGGAGTTTGACAGGATCATCGAAGCAGCATAAAAACAGAGAAAGGAGGTAAATATGAGAATCAACACCAGAGTATATGGGCGAGGTACGTTCAAATAGCTCAAAAAGTGGGTAAATTCAGTGGCATTTATGTCAAAAGGACAAAGGATACAAAGTATTCAAGGGTGGAGTTATACCAAATTGGCCACGATTGAGAAGCCTTTGTTCAAAAACCGGGTTAATCCCGGTTCAAATATTTCAATTTGGATAATTAAGGAAGAACCTTAACCACGAGCAATATGAAAACAAAAAAATTAACTCTTACCCGGCTGTTTCTGTTTACAATCGTGTGTCATGCCCCTCTGCTTTTTAATTTCATTGGCCCTGATAATGATATTAAGAATGACAAGAAAAAGAAGGAATGCCTGGAGCCGGCTGATAAAATGGCTAAACCAGAGGTTAAGAAAGTTTATAACTGGGCTTATAATATTAATAGAAATCAATCCGACAGGATAATTTCAGGACAGTATAGTTATGCCTCTTGTGAGGCAATTGCAACACAAACCGGCAAATGGCCAGCTTTGCTGGAGGTAAATTTCTGGCAAAGAAGTTGGCCTGCCAGAACGGATGACTGGACCACTGGTTGGGAAAGAGCAGCAGCTGCAAAACAACATTGCCTGGATTATTGGGAAAAAGGTGGACTGATTTCAATACACATGCCTGTGCCAAATCCTTTTAACAGGACAAATCAGCATGATACCTCAAAACCCGAAAATGAAAACTGGGATGACATATTTGTGCCGGGAACTAATGCGTATAATAATTTAATAGAATGGGTAGATATTCTTGCATCACACCTGCAATGGCTACAGGATAAAGGTATTGTTGCATTTATTCGTCCCTTTCACGAGAATACAGGGAGATGGTTCTGGTACGGAATACAAAGTTATAATGGCGAAAAGTTTGCAAAACTTTATCAGTGGTTTTTTAACTATTTAACCCAGGAAAAACAGTTGCACAATCTGTTATATGTCTATTCCCCTAATGTTGTCCCGGACGGAGGGATTAATGTAATGGATTGGTACCCGGGCGATAAATATGTGGATATTATCGGGATAGATTCCTATTCTAACCCAATACTGCGCGATGTTAAAGCAATTAACGATATTAAGAAGGCATCTGTAAAGCCTTTTGGCATATCTGAATTAGGCTGGAGGGACGGAGGGCCTCCAGAATACAACGAAATAGACTCCAGAGAATATCTGAACGCAATTAAGGAAAAAGCTCCTCATGCATTTTATTTTACAATCTGGAGTGGAAGGTTTGCACCAGGCAGCCAAAAATATACTAAAGAATTATATGATGATCCATGGATAGTTGCAAGGGATGAAGTGAATTGGAGAGAATATAATTGTGGGTGCTGTGAGTAACCGGGTGGTTGAAGACATGGCAACCAATACCCGCTTGATTTTCAACACTGATTATTCTTGCCTGAGTTGTATTTTAAAAATGGATAAGGATGTGATAATAATGTAATGAAAAGACCCACAAGGGTGTTCTCCGGATTATGTCCACTTTTAGGGAGCAATATCAATAAGTGAATTATTGATAAATCAATACACTGAGTTTTCACGGGTGCATGTACCGAGTGTCTGAACTATTGAATATGTATAACCAAACCAGAATAACGTTTAATTAATCCAAAACCCTGGCAGTAACAGCGACTTGAAAATCCATTAGTGTACTCAACGTCATCGGTGCATAAGTTGATGCTCCCGATATATCAATTGTAATCCCATGGTTATCTGTAAGTTCGTTTGAAATGGAATTAAGAAGTTGGTGAGATACATCCAGTTCAACCACTACACCATTTTCGAGATTTTCCAAATTAAGATCCAGAGCCACGGATTGAATTGAAACATTGAGTTCAGTAATTTTTTCACCTGGGGGAATACCTGTAAACGTAGCGGTAATACTCTTCACATTAATCTCTTTCAGCCGGTCAATGTAATCATTAATTGTGGAATTGTCTTTTATGTCAAGAGTCTGTGAAGCATGGAAGGGGTAAGTATTAAAATCTTTGAGAGTGGATTTCACATCCTCCGGCAGTTGAACATCTGCAAGAATTGTAGTTGTTAAATTGGTCTCAAAATTAGTAGTAATACTATCACAACTACCCAGAATAATGAGTGTTGTCAACAACATACAAAAAAATCTTATCTTTTTCATATTGAAAATTATTAATTTGACATTGTACCCATTTACTTAACCAAAAGTAAGTTAAAACAAACTTCTTTACAAACATTTTTGACCAAACGATATATTTTGATGACTTATCCTGACAACCGATACATCTGTATAAAAAATCAAATTTAAATGCCATTTCATAAATAACTATAAATGTTATGTTTTATAAATTACTTTTTTTGTGATATTTGTAAAAAATAATCAGCAGAGAAAATGAGAAAATATCATCTCAATGAGTTAATATTTTTGATTATTCTCAGCTGGCTGATTATAACTGTGCCGGCTGAAGCTCAGAAGGGGAACCCTTTCCTTACCCACTTTCATTTACCAGACGGAATAAGCAACCATAACTGGGAATTCGAACAGAGTGATAACGGCCTGATGTTCATCCTTAACCGCAAAGGGATCTTTATATTCGACGGTTTGCAATGGGAAAATCCAGGAATTTCAGGAAGACCTGTATCAATTGCATTTACCGACCGGTTGTTTTACTGTACAGACAAGGGAGTGGGTTACCTCCATCAAAACGAACACGGGTCATATGACCAGACCCTGATACTCGAATCAGGAGAGAAAAGTTATTTTTATAAATTTTACAAGACAGCAGATGGTCTTTTTGCAATATCACCTAAAACCATTTGCCTGATCACGACAAATAAGAAACTGAAAATTGATACGATATACCATTATACCTATCCCGGTATTTATATATCCGACTTTTTTATGTTGGATCAACAGATGTATTTCGTCAATAATTTTACGGACATTTATAAATTTGATCCCGGCAGTAATCCGGAAATTAAAGCCACTCTTACCGATGGTGAAGATATAGTCTTCTCATTTATTCATGAAGATCAATTATTTATCGGTTCTTCAGCCAATAAGCTTTACCGTTTTGATGGCCTGACTATCTCTACCTTCAGCCTGAGGCAGGATAATTACTTCAACAGAAGTATTCTTAACGGAGGTATATCGGTAAGCAGCGATGAATTTGCCCTTTCCACACTTAATGATGGCTGTATAATCATCAATGCTTCCGATGGCTCTACCGTCAATATTCTGAATTATTTCAATGGTCTTCCTGACGATGAAATCTTCTCACTTGGAATGGATAATGATGGAGGACTATGGATTTCACACAGCATGGGAATTTCCCGCGCCGACCTCACAATTCCCATCAGATCTTTCAGTATGTATCCCGGCCTGAGGGGAAACCTTTTCACATCTTCTGAATTTAACGGAAGAATTTACGCCGGCACCAGCGAGGGTCTGTATTATCTTGCGGAGGAACGCAACTACAGAAGAATCAGCGTACCAGCCGAACCTGCGCCTCCCCTACTGAAAACTGAACAAGAACCTGTTGAAAGTAAGAAAGAAAAAGATCAGAAGAAATCCGAAAAGAAAGAAACCGATCAGGAAGAATTCAAAAAGAAAGAAAAGGAACAGGAGAAGCAGAAGAAGGCAGGGAAAGAACCGGGTGATACTGACCAATTTGAGGAAGAGAAGGGTTTGCTGTCAAGGCTTTTTTCCCGGATCATCCGTAATGAAATAATAGAGGATGAAAAAGAACAGCCTCAGGAACAGCCTCAGGAACAGCCTCAGGAACAGCCTCAGGAACAGTATGACAAACAACCATCTGATCAACTGCCTGATAGACCCGGCAAAGGCCCTTATTATCATTCCGGGGAGGAGTCTGATGAACATCCCGGGGAAAAGTCCACGGAACAGTCTTCTGAATCTCCTATAGATAAGAAAACTCCAACCGGCACAAGAAAAATATATCAGTTGCAATCCATAAATCACTCATTCAAACCGGTTTCAGGAGTAAGGGGAAAAGTTCATCACCTGGTTGAGCATAACGGGGTACTGTATGCGGCAACAAACCTGGGCCTTTTCCAGGTACACAACAAAACTGCAACAAGTATTATCAGAGGGAAAAACATAGTCTTTATTGAAGGTTCGGTGCTGCAGAATAATGCACTGCTCATTGGTACTGTGGAGGGAGCATACCTTGCCACACGCAATGGGATACTATGGTCAGTTGAACCACTTCTCGAAGACAATAACAGCCTTATTATCAGTATGATTGAAATTGACGAGGACCGGTTTTTAATCACCACTGAATTTGATTTAATACTCCTGGAAAGAAATGAGGATAATCAATTTGATTCCATAATAATCCCTGTTTCAGGTACGGAGTTTCGTTCACCAATTGCCAGGAGGATCAATGGAGAGATAAAGGTCTTTTCATCTGAAAATGCTTATGTTTTTAATCCGGAAACCGCGCAATTAATTTCAGATTATTCTTTTCCCCTGGAGAAAATATCGGCAATTGCCTTTTACCAGAGGGAATATACCTGGTTTAAAACCAGGTCAGAATGGATCCCATTTACTTCATGTAATGATGCAGTCACAGTGAAATCCAGTCTGCTGAATCTTCTTGATAATCCCAACAGCATTATAGTATCTGACAACGGAAATATATATTCAGTATCCGGATATGATCAAATATACAGAATTTCTCCTGTCGGAACTGATGATCTTGAGAGAAATATTGGGTTATCGCTTAAAAGGGTCAGAGGGTTTTCGGGTAATCTGCTGAATCCGGAAAATATAAGGCTGGAGTATGCAAATAACGCATTGAAAATTGATATCAGCGCGCCCTTTTACATCAAAGAGGGGTCGGTTATGTTTCAGTATATGATTTCGGGATTAACAGAGAGATGGTCAGAATGGTCCGGTGATCCGGTTCTTGATTTTCCTTTTTTTCCACCAGGCAGTTACACTATCATCATAAGAGCAAGAGACATTCTCGGTAATATAAGTGACCCGCTGAGTATTCCTTTTCAGATCAAACCACCTTTCTGGCAAACCACCTGGTTTTATATTGTTGCAGGCATAGTTGTAATTCTGCTGTTCATTCTGATCCTGATTATAAGAGAAAGAAGTTTAAAGAGGGACAGAGATATTTTGGAACAAAAAGTACGTGAAAGAACCGAAACAATAGAAGTCCAAAAAGAGGTTCTTGAGAAACAACGTGACAATCTTGCAAAGAACAATCATGAGATAACAAAGCAAAAAGAGGAGATTGAAAGGCAACGCGATCAGATCTTCAGGCAGAACCAGGAAATAACAGAAAGCATTACATACGCCAGCAGAATCCAGTCCGCCGTTATGCCTTCAAAAGATATTTTTAATAATCTGCTCAGGGAGCATTTCCTTATTTTCCGCCCGCGTGACATAGTCAGCGGTGATTTTTACTGGATGACCAGGAAAAACGGCAAAGTGGTCATGGCAGCCTCTGACTGCACGGGCCATGGTGTACCGGGTGCTTTTATGAGCATGCTGGGAGTATCATACCTGAACGATATTGTAAATGTTGCGGGAATAACACAACCTAACCTTATCCTGAACGACCTCAGGCAAAGGATAAAATCGACCCTGTCGCAAACCGGAAGAATAAACGAAGCCAATGATGGAATGGATATTGCGGTCTGCGTTTTCGACACCAGAGGTAAGAATCTTCAGTTTGCCGGTGCGTACAATCCACTGTACCTGATTCGTGATGGCAAACTTACAGAATATAAGCCTGATAAAATGCCTGTTGGCATCCATATTATAGAGAAAGACTCATTTACACTGCATAAGATCAAGTTGATACCAGGTGATAAATTTTATATTTTATCGGATGGCTTCGCTGACCAGTTCGGAGGACCGATGGGCAAAAAGTTTAAAGTAAAACCACTGAAGGATCTTTTGCTCAGGACCAGCTCGAAGTCGATGGATGAACAGAAAAAAGAGATTGAAAACACGCTGGACAAATGGCAGTCCGCGCACGACCAGGTTGATGATATTCTTGTAATAGGTTTCAGCTTAAAATGATCCGGCTTCTTACTAACTTAAATTCAAGATAATACACCAGCAAACATCCCGGCAAACATCCCGGCAAACACCTCAGTTAAGGCCCTTAATAATTGAAAAACCCAATTTTATGCAGAAAGATATACGACTAACAATTATCCTGCATTTTCAAATCTTGAAATAATTACTGCACCGCAACTGTCGCTGAATACATTTGCCGTGGTGCGGAACATATCAAGTATCCTGTCCACCGCAAGAATAATTGCCACCCCTTCAAGGGGCAGACCTACAGCGCCAAGTATGATACTCATCATGACCATTCCGCTCATTGGTATGCTTGCCGCACCTATTGAGGCAAGCACAGCAGTGGCAGCAACCGTTACCTGGGCACCCAGGGAAAGTTCAAAACCGTAAACCTGCGCAATAAAAATAGCCGCCACGCACTCATAGAGGGCTGTACCATCCATATTGACTGTTGCACCGATGGGAAGGACAAAACCGGCAGCCTTTTTCGAGGCTCCGGAATTCTCCGTTACTGCTTTCATGGTGAGTGGCAATGTAACTATGGTTGAGCAGGTGGAAAATGCGGTTAACAACGCAGGGATCATGCCTTTGTAATGTTTCAGCGGATTAACTCTCCCGAGAGTCCATAGAAGCAAGGGCAGGGTGAAGAACATATGAATTGCCAGCCCGGCCACAACAATTCCAAAATAAAATCCAAGCGACTTAAAAGCAGAAAAACCGGATGTGGCAACTATTCCGGTAATAATGCCAAAAACTCCAAAAGGTGCTGTCCATATAATAAAAGAGACCATTTTCATCATGGCTTCGAAAGCAGCCTCGAAAAATTTACCAAGAAGGTCCCTCTGATCAATTTTAAGTTGGGTTACAAAAAGGCCGAAAAGTATAGAAAAAAAGATAACCGGAAGTACATCACCCTCTGCAGCGGCAGCTATAGGATTTTCAGGAATAATATTCAAAAATATCTGGCCCAGTGAGCTCTCAGCAGCTGCAATATATTCCGGGCTTTCTTCAAGTACGATCTGCGCTCCGGCACCGGGTTGGAAAATATTGACCAGCACCTGGCCGGTAAAAATTGCCAGTATGCTGGTAGATAGATAATAACCCATTGTCCTCAAACCCATCCTTCCAAGTCCGTGAGCCGAACCAACCTGTATTATTGAACTGATGATCGAGGTAATTATAAGGGGAAGTATGGCCATTCGCAAAAACCTCAGAAAAATGTCGGCCAGAGGACGTGTATATGGCAGGGAGGGCTCACCAATAACGGCTCCTGTAAAAATTCCCAGGAAAAACCCGACAAAAATCCATATTGTAAGCGTAAATCTTTTCTTTTGTACCATTATCAACAAATTCCGGTCGGTGCGGATTAGACAGACCCCGAAAATAATAAAAAAATATTATTTGTTTCCCTCACATCAATCCGGGTTCTCTATTGGTTTTTAGTTCAACTGCCAATCCGGCATTTTATTTTTATTGGTTTGGTTTTTGATATATTTTTACTGTATGAAATACAGGGAGCTCAAAACCAAGTACGCCGAAATATGCATCAGCCTGTCTGCCCGGCGTCTCAAACCAGCATTTGATCTGATAGGTAAACTCATTTCTGAAAACAGCCTGGGTATATACTACGATGAATACAGGAATCTGGAGGAGACTTACCATTATATGCTTAAATATACTGTGGAAGGTATCGTAGACCCCGAAAGACAGAAAGTCTACAGAAAACTGATTGCCTCGGTTTTCGAACTGGCCGACAAGATAAACGAGGCGCTCCTGCTCAGAGTTTCTCCATCGGTGGAGTACGAGACAAAACGGTTTTTCAGAACCAGGCCAATTGACAACCTGGCTGATCACCTCTCAGAATCACAATTGGACTCTTCAGAGGAACCATCAAAAGAGTACCAGCAGAAGATGCGGAGATTATTTTACCTGGTCTGGTTCAGCGACAAGCTGACAGCTGAAGAGGCTGAGTCGTTGGGCAGATTTTCCCAGAATCCCAAAGTGCCGGTGCCTCATAAATCATTCATGGTTACTGCCGTGACAATCAGTCTCCAGCGCTTTTTTGATCCCGAAAAATTCAACCTTCTCTTCAACAACTACGATTCCGAAGAGACAGAACTAAATCAGCGGGCTTTAGTGGGACTGCTGATCAACCTTTACAAATACGACGCCCGATTGCCATTTTACCCGGAAATCACCGGCAGGTTGAAAATTATGAATGAAAACACCGGGTTCAAGCGCAACCTCGAACGCATCATCATCCAGTTAATCAGGAGCAGGGAAACCGAAAAACTGCAACAACGGATCAGGGACGAGATCATCCCTGAGATGATAAAGATCAGCCCTAACCTCAAAAACAAAATTAACCTCGACAGCCTTATGGAGGAGGGCCTTTCGGAGGATAAAAACCCTGCATGGGAAGAGATTTTCAAAGACAGACCGGACCTTTTAAACAAAATGGAGGAGTTTTCGGAACTTCAAATGAAAGGTTCGGATGTTTTCCTCGGGTCTTTTGCAATGCTGAAATCATTCCCATTCTTCAGTGAAATGGTCAACTGGTTTATGCCTTTTTTCCCAGAGAACCCTGATATATCAGATTCGCTGGATGTGACTGATCAGACCAACCTTCGGCTGATAGAAGCCATAAACCGTGCACCCATTTTGTGCAATTCCGATAAATATTCATTCTGTTTCAGCATTCAGAGAATTCCAAAGGATAACCTTGAGTTCATGAAACAGGCTATAGATGCAGAAATGGACCAGCTTAAAGAGATAGAGCAGGATGAAGTTCTACTGGACCCAACCCGCAGGGCAGAGGTGAGTTCCAACCAGTATATCCAGGACCTTTATCGGTTTTACAAACTTTTTCCCCGAAAGGGTGATTTTGAGGATATCTTCAACTGGCAGTTCGATTTTCACAATAAGCTGGCTCTGGGAGATATTTTAAAAGAAGACCTGACAGTGCTGCGAAATATCGGCGAGTACTATTTTGCCAAAAACCATTACCAGGAAGCTGCTGAAATTTTCGGTTACCTCATTGATGAACAGGAGCAAAACGGAGAATTGTATCAGAAAATAGCCTGGTGCCACCAGAAAACCGGTGATTTTGAAAAGGCACTTGAAGGCTACCTGAAAGCAGAATTGTATGAGACCAACCAGTTGTGGAACCTCAAAAAAATTGCCCTTTGTTACCGCAACCTGAAAAAGCCGGCCAGGGCGCTTGAATACTATCAGGCGGTTGAGAAAGCTGAACCTGATAACCTGGGCAACCATCTCAACATAGGTCATTGCCTGCTGGAACTGGACAGGTTCGATGAAGCCCTTAAATGCTATTTTAAGGTGGAATATCTGGCACCAGGAAACAAAAAGGTGTGGCGGCCCATTGCATGGTGCTCATTCCTGACCGGTAAAAAGGACCAGTCTGAAAAGTATTTTCTGAAGCTTATCGAAGACCAGCCCAACAGGCATGACTACATGAACATGGGTCACGTGCAGTGGAGCCTGGGCAACCGCAAATCAGCACTGGAATACTATCAGAAGTCCATTTCAAAAGAGGGATTCCGGAAAGAGAGATTTACTGACGAAGGGCAACCGAAAAAGGGGTTCCCGGAGGAAGGGCAACCGAAGGAGGGGTTCCCGGAGGAAGGGCAACCGAAGGAGGGTTTCTCTGAGGCTGAATTCCTGCAGGTTTTCGAAGAAGACCTTCCCCGCCTCCTCGATCAGGGCATCAACAGCGATGACATACCGATAATGCTCGATCAGCTGAGGTATTTTCTTAAAGAATGACAATCGCAACTATCCTGTTTTGTCATTTAATTCAATAATAGTTCCTGTTTAATTACATTTTACCTGAACAACTTAATATTTATTTCAATAATTTTTCCGAAATTCGCAAACTGAATAAAAATCAGTAAATAACCTAATCTGAAAAGTTATGAGCACCTCTTCAATTGTAATTCTGGTTGTTGTTGCGCTTGTTATAATCATAGTAATATCAGTTTATAACAGGCTTGTGAAACTAAGGAATAATCGTGAAAACGCTTTCGCGGACATCGATGTGCAATTAAGACAACGCTATGACCTCATTCCTCAGCTTGTTGATGCAGTAAAAGGATATATGAAGCACGAAAGCGGAGTGCTTAATGAAGTAACCAGTGCACGGTCAAAGGCAATGAATGCAACTAATATGGATGATAGGATCGATGCTGAGAACCAGCTGTCCGGTGCACTTGCGGGACTGAGAATTGCCGTCGAAGCTTATCCCGATCTTAAAGCCAGCCAGAACGTCATGAACCTGCAGGAAGAAATATCTGACGTTGAGAACAAACTGGCGGCATCGAGAAGATTCTTCAATTCAGCTACCAAAGAGTTTAACAGCGCCATACAGGTTTTTCCCGCAGTACTTTTTGCAGGAATGTTCGGTTTCAAACGCAAGCCTATGTTTGAAATTCCCTCTGAACAAAGAGCTGCTCATGAACAGGCACCAAAAATAAATCTATAAAATTTACTCATGAAGTACGTTGGTTTACAAACCCAGATATGGAATAACAACCTGAAGTCCACCATTCTTCTGGTGATGTTTCCCCTGGTTATTCTGGGACTTGCCTGGTTATTTGTTTATTTCACAAGGCCGGAATATCACACCATAAGTGATGTCAACCGCACATTTTTAACCATGGCACCATGGCTGATTGTCGGTGTATTGATCTGGTTCCTCATCGCATGGTCTGCAAATACCTCCATGATTCGCCGCGCCACCGGTGCAAGACCGCTTGAAAGAAAGGAAAACAAAAGAGTGTACAACCTTGTAGAGAATCTTTGTATTGCTTCGGGTATGAGAATTCCTAAAATCAACATCATCGAAGATGATGCACTTAATGCTTTTGCAAGTGGTATTAACGACAAAACCTACACCGTAACCCTTTCACGAGGGATCATCAATAAGCTTAACGATGAGGAGCTTGAAGGAGTTATTGCCCATGAGCTCAGCCATATCAGGAACAGGGATGTCAGATTACTTATTGTTTCCATTATTTTCGTAGGCATTTTTGCTTTCCTTGTGGAAATTATGCTGCGTTCCTTCTTTTATTCAAGCATGACTCGAAGCAGGGGAAGAGGAAGTGACAGGGGCCGTGGAGTTACCATGTTGATTGCTCTTGTACTTGCTATTGCAGGATTTATAATAACCTCCCTGTTCAGGTTCGCCATTTCACGTAAACGTGAGTATATGGCTGATGCAGGTGCGGCACAGCTGACCAAAAGACCGAAAGCTCTTGCCTCGGCGCTGGAGAAAGTTTCTCAGAATTCAAGAATTGAAGCCGTTACCCGTAAGGATGTCGCACAACTTTTTATTGATAATCCAAAGGAGAAGAAAAAAGATCTGTTTTCGTTCTTTAACGGATTATTTGCCACTCACCCTCCTATTGAAAAGAGAATATCTGTTCTTAATCAGTTTTAGTGTTGAACCTGACTACCTGCCTATTGCTGATCTTCGGGCTCTTCCTGAAGGTCATTTTGTTCACTGGTTATTAATTAACCCAAGGGCATAACTATTGATAGTGGATCCGGATCCGTTCAGGCTGACTGTCAGGCTCTTTCCACTGCCGTATGAGTATAACAAGGGAATCCTTGCCTGGGGACTCATGAAATTGGATATTTTAGGAACAAAAATGTGACCGCTTTTAGACTGGTGTTTCGAAGCAAGTTCAGCAAGTTTTTCGGCGCCTTCTTCTCCGCCGCTTACAGCGATAAAGAAGGGATTTTTGGCTATTTTATTCCACGGCATAGTTCCTGTTTCAATATCATCAATGGAAATCCTGGTGCGAAAATCATTTAATCTCATTCTGCTGATTAGGTTATCTGTATCAACAACCGAAGCCATATCAAATTTGGGACGATCAATAAAGAGGACCTCTTTCTTCTGAGGCAGATAGAGAATTCCAGTAAACCCTAAAAAATATTTTGTATTCATTATTTCAGTAATTTCATCTGAATACTTTCCTTCTCCACTGAAGTAATGGTGCACAAAAGAAGTTAGCTCGGGAAATGTCGGTGCTGAATACTTTTCCAGTTTAATAATGGAAAGCAGTGTTTTTGCATCTGAAGGACCAAAAAAAGGATGGATAGCGGTCAGTTTTTCTCCCAGGTGCGAAAATTCCATTTCTGTTTTTTCCATTTTTTCCTGAAATGAATGGTTATGAAATAAACGTTTATAATTTT
>SLKJ01000159.1 GCA_007134675.1 Bacteroidales bacterium | reverse complement strand
TTATGACCAATATGAAGATAAAAAGGATTATCCTTGTTATTTTCCAGCCATTCGATTGCTTTATCAGTAATGATATCGGTTACATAGCCCTCCAGCTCATATCTGCCTTCTTCATTAATAAATATCGGGTTATAATAAAAACCCTGGCCTGGCAGAATATCCCAGTGATTAAAACCGGTAGGTTCCGAACCAAGATGCCATTTCCCGATAATAGCTGTTAAATACCCTTCATCCTGAAAAAGCTTTGGAAACGTTTGCTGGGATCCATCAAAATCAGTATGCTCATTCAGGAAAAACCCATTCTTATGTCCATATTTTCCTGTCAGTATTGTCGCCCGGGAGGGCCCGCAAATAGAATTGGTAACAAGGCAACGATTAAATCGCATTCCATTTTCTGCTATCCTGTCTATATTAGGAGTAGGAGCAATATCTTTAAAGCGATACCCATAGGCACTGAGAGCCTGATAACCATGGTCGTCGGCAACCATAAAAATGATGTTTGGGCGCTGTTCAGGTTCTTCTGCCTGTTGGCTACAGGAGAAAACGCATGGGCTGACTAAAAGTACTGCTATGGTTTTTCCGGATAATTTGCTCATAATAATATGGATTTACTGGTATTTGTTATTAAGCTAAAAAGTTGAAATGAAATTATGTAAAGTTAGATTATTTTCGTTTTTCCTCTGTAATATTTTGCCAGACTTTTAATTAATAATTCTCAAGACAATAAATTAAAATACTCGTTCATCGGATACCGTGGAGGTCCTTTTACAATTAAAACGAGATCATTTCCTTTGGCATTGCCTGTAATCTCAAAATTAAGTCTGTTATTAAAGTATATTAATCATAGTTAACATCATTAATTCATAACTATTAATATCATAGCGTATATCGTGAATTCCTGATAATGTAAAAAAAATTTTTCCCAGGGTTTGCAGGGCAAGAAATAATAACACACAGAGGGATGAGAAAATTTAACGTTAAAGCACTGTGATTGCGGCTATAAACGGGGATTTTGGATATCAGGAAAATTAATTATCTTTGATTATTACTTACAAAAACAGAAACCCCGCTAAAATGAAAAAGAAACAAATCCTCAATCAGCTTGTCGCAGGCCAACAGGTATCTGAAATACTTTTTGCCCCTATTCTAATGCATTTCGCTGCCCGGCAAATTGGCAAAACTTATGGCGAATTTGCTTCAGATTACCGGGTACTAGTTGATGCTAATGTCCATGCAGTGAAAGAATTCGGCATGGATATAGCTTCACTTATCTCCGATCCTTACAGGGAGACTTCTGCCTTCGGAGCAGAAATTGAGTTTATCGACGAAGGTGTGCCCATTTGCAAAAACCATGTTATCACCACGCCTGAAGAGATAAAAAACCTGGAAATACCCGATCCGCTTAAAAAACCCCGCACACTCGACCGTATACTTGCAGGCAGGGAATTGTCCCGGATTTTCGGAGATGATATTCCCATTGGAGGATGGATCGAAGGCCCTCTTGCTGAATCAGCTGATCTTGCCGGGGTAAGTGAGATTCTGATGATGTTGATGATGGATCCGGAAAACACAGGCTTACTGATGGATAAATGTCTCGAATTCGGGAAAAAATTTGCCAGGGCACAGATTGAAGCAGGCTGTGCATTGATAGGAATGGGAGATGCCATTAGTTCGCAAATTGATCTCGGAACATATGACCAGTTTGTAAAGGAACGACACAAGGAGATCATTTCATTTATCCATGAGAATGGTGCACTCTTTAAACTTCACATCTGCGGTAATATCACACATCTTTTGCCTTCAATAAAAGATATTGGTGCCGACATTATTGACCTCGACTGGCAGGTGGATATCAATGAAGCACGCGGTATACTTGGGCCTGATCCTGTAATATGTGGGAATATCAACCCTGTAACCGTTCAGGATAAAACTCCGGAGGAAGTATATAAGATTTCCCGTGATCTGCTGGACAGCCAGAAAGGAAAGAAGTTCATACTCTCTGCCGGTTGTGAGATTACAGTAGATACCCCTGTGGAGAATCTTCTGGCCATGAAAAAAGCGGCAGAGGAATCCTGAATGCTCTCATTTGCCTGTACTTCATCATGTCTGTTCCCTGAAACAAAATTTTTAAAGTGATTTGATTAAATTATTTCAGGTGTCCTTAAATCTTAATGTGGATAAATTCCTAACAGCATGAAAAATATTATGATAGAAGTATCTGCAAGCCTTTTTTTACTCCTTTGTCTGCTCACGGGATGTCAGAACTCTTTATTGGAGTTTTACGTTTCCCCTTCAGGTTCAGATAATAATCCTGGTACTATCGATCAACCCTTTGCCAGTCTGGAAAAGGCTAGAAATCATATCAGGGAGTTGAATTATAAAGGGAATAAAACCGACATCACTGTATATCTCCGGGAAGGCATATATTATCTTACTGAAACACTGATACTGGGACTGGAAGATGCAGCTCCTGAAGGATATCGTATTACATATAGCAATTATCCCGGTGAACAGCCGGTAATCAGCTCAGGGGTAAAAATAAACGGGTGGATGCGCGAAAAAACCAAACTGCCTGGACTACCGGCAAAGGCTGAAGGGAAGATTTGGAGTGCAAGCCTGCCTGAAGGAATTACTTCATTTTATACTTTGTATGATGGGGATTCCCGTTTGCCACGGGCCGTCACCGAGGGATTTCATCCAACAAGGTCAAATGGCGAATCAAAAAGCGGAGAGTACTGGAAGTTAGAACACGATTTAAAGGATCTTACGCACCTGCATTTTCCTCCTGGGAAAATTAAAGACTGGCCACACCTGGAAGATGTGGAAATATTTATCTTCCCGCAAATACCATGGACCATGAACATTCTACCTATTGAATCGGTGGATGTGAAAAATAACATTGCAATAACGAAAATCCCTGGCACATATCCACTTACAAACATGCCCAGATGGATCAATTTCCCTGAGGGTACAGTATGGGTGGAAAATGTTTTTGAGGGTTTAGATAAACCTGGTAAATGGGTTTTAGATTCCAAAAACCGGAAAGTATACCTTTGGCCTGTCAATGATACACCTGGCAACAATATTTTTGCTCCGAAACTCACAGAATTAATCAAAGTAAGTGGGGAGACAAGGATCAATGAGCCTTCTGACATACCAGTGAAAGGAATTTATTTTAATGGACTAACATTCACACAAGCTGACCGTAATACATGGGGCTTAAATGAAGCAGGAATTCAACACGACTGGGAAGTAGAAGACAAAGATAATGCCATGCTTCGATTCAGGGGAGCCGAAGGATGTAGTGTGGAAGGTTGCCATTTTTACAATGCAGGCGGAAATGCTATACGGTTGGATTATCATGCACAACATATTGAAATCAGAAATAATTTATTTCACAACCTCGGAGCTTCTGCTATAGTTATGTTGGGTTATGGTCCGGGCACAAAAGACGTGAATAAATACAACATTGTGGCAAATAACCACATCTATGACTGTGGACAGATATGGTGGCACTCCCCGATGATAATAATCTGGCAAAGCGGGAAGAACTACATTGCACATAATTATATTCATCATGTACCCCGTAAGGCAATCTTGATTTCTGGTGTTCGGCCAGAGTTCTTCCAGCCCAATAGATGGGATCAGAGGGATTCCCGCAGGACCATCCGGTTCAATGAAACAGGAGGTGCAACTGAAATAGATGATCTTGCTCCTTTCCTTCACTCTCGGGACAACATTGTGGAATATAATCATATTCACAATGCCCTTGAAAAAATGGGGGATGGTGCAGCCATAAACGCATCAGGTACAGGATTGGGAAATATAATCCGTTACAATTATGTTCATGATATCAATAATCCCAGGGCTACAGCCAATATACGTACTGATAATGACCAAAACGGAACCATAATTACCAAAAATATAGTATTTAGGTCAGTTACCGCTGGCTTTGAAGCTAAGGGTTATAACGAGTATCGGAATAATTTTCTTATTGATGTATCAAAAGGTTCCGGGAAGGGTATTATCCGTGCTCTTGGACATTTGGGTAACTCGGATATTATTAATAATATATTGGTCAGCACAAATGAGGAGGACCATTTTTATAGGTTTATTAAAGGTGACCAACCACCAGATGTATACCATACTATGACGGATAATACAATTGACTCCAATATTTATTTCAGTGTGAATAATCTGAACTTCAAAGAGAACTCCATTTTGATCGATCTGTTGAAATACGGATTCGACCAGCATTCTCAATATGCTGATCCCCTCTTTGAAAACTGGGAGGAGGGTGATTTCAAGTTAAAGGATGGTTCGCCTGCAATTGAATTGGGTATTAAACAGATAGATATTATGAACCTGGTAGGATTAACAGAGGATTTTCCGCGGTATCTCAAAAACCCTAAATAGTCGAAAGAGGAAAGTCCCATAGCATTGGATCGGGATTTTCAGGTATTTTCGCCATGTATTTCCTTCTCCTGCTAAATTAAAAGTCGGCTATACCCCCACCGTCAAGTGGATAATAAACCTATCCACCATCTACTTACCTTAGAATATCAATATAGTACCATACGGTAACTGCATCGCCCATATTGATGCTTAATGTTCCCTGTTCTACCTCTCTTTTTATACTTGCCATTGGATTGCCACGTCCATCCAGTGGTTCTATTACCGCATTTTCAGCACCCTTCAGGCCGGTTATTTTTATCTCCCCGATCATTGCCTCAATGATAGTTGGCCATTCACCCA
>SLKJ01000187.1 GCA_007134675.1 Bacteroidales bacterium | reverse complement strand
TGCTGCGTACCTATTAAACTGACTAAAAGTCTTTTCCCATGAATAGGTTTTTTAACATGCAGGTCAAACTTTCCTTTTATTTCATCGCCCGGATTAAAGGACTTAACCGTTAGATGAACTTTAATGGTACCCCGAAGAAAGCGTAACAGGAAAAACACTACCACGCCTATAACTATTGCACCAACAATTGCAATAATTAAAACAATTACATTTGAATCGCTCATAAAGGTGATTTTTTAGTTTGGTTAAGTTAATCAATTTTAGTTTTACGAACAATACCTGTCACCTGCCAATTGGATGTTATCCCCTGGAGAATATCAAATATACTTGCAGGTTTCCAGAAACAAAAAACGCCTTAAACATTATATTTAAGGCATTCAGGTAGATTCTGTTCTGCGGATCGTGGAGATTAGGGGAGTCGAACCCCTGACCTTTTGGCTGCCAGCCAAACGCTCTAGCCAACTGAGCTAAATCCCCGTTTTTTATTACCGCGCTAAATTAATCTTTTTTTATGATTGAAAAAATCAGCGACAGTACACAAAATAGATTTTTTTAATCAAAAATTGTAATAATTGGTACCGATTTTGTGTTTTATTTTGTAGATTTGACTTGTTTATAAGCCAGTTAATATATGTTGTAACATAAACTATTTTTACAGGGACAGGATAAATAGGAATAATCGGGTTTGATAATATGTTCTAAATAACTATTTTTAAGCCCTCAAAAAATAAACAAAATGGAACTTAAAAAATCCGACAAAGCTAATCTCGAGAAAAAGAAGGGCTTGTTCCTCCAGATAGGTCTTGTGACAGTGCTTGCGCTGTTGCTGATAGCCTTTGAATGGACAACCCGTGAAGTTGGCACAGGCTCGCTCGGTGAATTATCCGATGTGGTTCTGGAAGAGGAGATCATCCCCATAACCCGTCCGGAAGAAATTCAACCGCCACCACCTCCGCCACCACCTCAGGTAACAGAGGTGCTGAATATTGTTGAGGATGACGTTGATATTGACGATGATCTTTTCATAGATGATGCTGAAGCCAGGGCAGATACCCGGGTAGACTTTTCTCGTATGATATTTGATGAGGAAGAAGAAGAAGCTGAAGTATTTTTCATAGTTGAAGACATGCCAGATTTTCAGGGTGGGGGACAGGATGCTTTCCGCAGATATATTGCAGAGAACCTGCGATATCCTCAGATCGCTGCTGAAAATGGAATTCAGGGCAGGGTTTTTGTTCAGTTCGTTGTAAATACCGATGGCAGTGTATCTGATGCAACCGTTGTAAGGGGCGTTGACCCTTCGCTGGACAGGGAAGCACTAAGGGTAATTATGTCCTCTCCTAAATGGACTCCGGGACGGCAGAGGGGAGAACCCGTACGTGTTGCATTTACATTCCCGATTAACTTTGTACTGCAGTAACCCGGGAATAGAAACTGAAACAAGGTTACAAAAAACCCTGATAATACATCAGGGTTTTTTTGGCTGTATTGAATATAGGTCCTGCAGTACCTGAACACTAAACATATTTCTTTTTAATGATAGAACCCGTTGTAACTGATATAAAAAAGGAGAAAGCCGTGCTGATTGGCGTAATAAATCAGCATCAGACACAGGAAGAAGTAGAAGATTATCTTAAAGAACTTGCATTTCTTACCGAAACTGCCGGTGCCAGGCCCCTGGAAAAATTCTTCCAGAGGGTTGACATACCTAATCCGCGGACATATATAGGATCAGGAAAGCTGGCAGAAATCGAAGCCTATGTGAAGCTGCACAATATCGATATGGCAATTTTTGATGATGAGCTCTCAGCTTCTCAGTTCAGAAACATCGAAAAGATGATAGGCTGTCGTGTAATCGACCGTACCAACCTGATACTGGACATATTTGCAAGACGTGCCAAAACTTCGCATGCCAGGACCCAGGTTGAACTTGCACAATATCAGTATCTGCTTCCCCGACTAACAGGATTGTGGACTCACCTTGAGAGGCAAAGGGGTGGTATCGGGCTGCGCGGACCGGGGGAGACGGAAATAGAAACTGACCGGAGAATCGTCAGGGATAAAATTGCCAGACTACAGCAAAGGCTTGAAAAGATTGATAAACAGAAATCCACACAACGAAAGAACAGGGGCAGGATGGTACGTGTATCCCTTGTGGGCTACACCAATGTAGGAAAATCAACCATAATGAACCTGCTCAGCAAATCAGATGTTTTCGCTGAAAATAAACTTTTTGCAACCCTCGATACAACGGTCCGGAAAGTGGTAATAGGCAACCTGCCATTTTTATTATCTGATACCGTTGGTTTTATAAGAAAACTGCCACATCAGCTTGTTGAATCTTTCAAATCAACCCTTGATGAGGTAAGAGAATCGGATATCCTTCTTCATGTAGCTGATATATCCCATCCCAATTTTGAAGAGCAGATAAACATTGTGAATCAGACCCTGCATGAAATGAATGTGTACAGCCAGCCGGTTTATCTCGTGTTTAACAAGATAGACCTGTATAATCACATCCCCAAAGATGATGATGACCTGACACCGGCAGAAAAGCACAATATCAGCCTGGATCAGCTGCAGCAGACATGGATGGCAAGGAACAACGACCCATGTATTTTTATATCTGCAAAGGAAAAAAGGAACATCGACCGCTTTAGAAACCTTATATACGAAAAAGTACGGGAAATACACGAAAAAAGGTATCCCTACAATGATTTCCTATATTAGGTCCTTCTTCAACATGTACTCAGCTATCTGAATGGTATTTGTGGCTGCGCCTTTGCGTAGGTTGTCTGCTACTATCCACATATTAAGTGCATTGTCCGAGAACTCATCTCTGCGAATCCGGCCAACAAATACCTCGTCTCTGCCTTCAGTCATGACCGGCATAGGATACTGGTTACCGGCAGGATCATCAAGTACCACAATGCCAGGTGCCCTGCCAAGAAGAATGCGGACCTTATCAATATCGTATTCCCTCTCAAACTCAATATTCACAGACTCCGAATGGCCACCAACTACCGGGACCCTGACTGCAGTGGCGGTAACAGCAATGGAGTCATCGCCGAAAATCTTCCTGGTCTCATTAACAAGTTTCATCTCCTCCTTTGTGTAACCGTTCGGAGTAAATACATCGCACTGGGGTATGCAGTTTTTATCAATTACATGATTGTAGGCCTTTTCCCCTGAAACACCCTGCCTCTCATCTTCAAGCTGCCTTACTGCCTTGACGCCTGTTCCGGTAACGGATTGGTAGGTGGAGACAACAACACGCCGGATACCATACTCACGGTGAAGGGGAGCAAGGGCAACTACCATCTGTATGGTCGAGCAGTTAGGGTTTGCAATAAGCCGGTGCCCTTTTTTAATGGTGTCGCCGTTAACCTCCGGTACAACCAGTGGGATATCCGGGTCCATCCTCCAGGCTGAACTGTTGTCAATAACAACCGCGCCGGCCTCAGTGAATCTTTTTGCCCAATTAAGTGATGTCTCCCCGCCTGCTGAAAAAAGGGCCAGATCTGGTTTCAATGCAAGCGCCTCTTCAAGGATGATTACCTCAACTGATTGTTCTCCATATTTGATCATTTTTCCGGCTGAACGCTCAGATGCAACGGGAATAAGCATCTGAAGAGGAAAACTGCGTTCTTCGAGAACTTTAAGCATGACACTGCCTACCAGACCGGTGGCACCTACAACAGCAACTCGCATAATAGATATTATTTATTAAATTATAACCCGGTTAATTTGAAATGATATAACAACCTGCAAAATTATATTTTCTGTTCAAATATTTGGCTGCATGCATATAAAAACATTGCTGTTTATCAACTATTACACTTATTTACACAATTTGTTATATTAAATACAATTTTGTTATATTTTTAACACCGCCCCCTTTTTTTGGAATTATCACCGATTTTGTGTAACTTAAATAAAGGTTCATAAAATCCGGGAAATATGAATACAAACCAGCTTCCCTTGTTTCTGCTGTTTTTGCCTTTATCAGAAAATACAGCTATTTCAGAGATAAATGAAGCAGCACCTTTTGATGTGGTAATAAATGAGCTTATGGTCCGCCCATCTCCTCCTGTCGGCCTGCCTGAAGCTGAGTATATTGAATTATTCAACCGGTCGGAAAACCCGGTCAGCCTTCATAACTGGACCATATCGGTGGGTACGAGATCGAGGGTGCTGCCTTCTCGCATTATGCTGCCGGGCTCCTATTTTCTGATAACACATGAAAAACATGCGGCAGAACTCTCTGAATTCGGCGATGTTGCGGGACTGCCGACTTTCCCGGTGCTTGCCATGGGGGGACAGACAATAGTGCTCAGAGATGATAAAGGCATGGTCATCTCAGCGGTCAGCTATACCGACAAATGGTACGGAAGCAGTCTGAAGGCATCCGGCGGATGGTCGATTGAACAGATAGATCCATTCAATCCCTGCGGAGGCGCGGATAACTGGAAGGCATCTGTTAGCAGCTCGGGAGGTACTCCGGGGACCACAAACTCAGTCCGCGACACCAATCCCGACACAACCCCGCCCAAACTTGTAAGGGCAACTTCACACCATAGCGGCAGCATACGGTTGCATTTCAGCGAACCTATGCATCCCATGTCAGGATGGTCACCGTCATATTATTTTGCCGAAGGTCCCGGGAAGCCGTTGTCTGTTATTCCGTCTGATCCTTTTTTTCAGGAGGTTGATCTCTTCTTCCTGCATAACTTTCAGGAAGACACAGACTACAACATCAGTGT
>SLKJ01000179.1 GCA_007134675.1 Bacteroidales bacterium | reverse complement strand
ACGGGAAAATACGCGAAAGGTCAAACAAAAACCTTAAGATCGCAACCGGCGAGATAGAGATTGATGTAAAAAGCCTGCAGATACTGAATCCTTCAAAAACACCTCCATTTACAATAGAGGATGAAACCGATGGTGGTGATGAGCTGAGAATGAAATACAGGTACCTAGACCTGAGAAGGAACGTGATGAAAAAAAATATGGAGTTGCGCCACCGGATGGCCGGGGAGATAAGGAGATACCTTGACAAACAAAGCTTTATCGAGATAGAGACACCGGTAATGATAAAATCAACGCCGGAGGGAGCAAGGGACTTTGTGGTTCCATCCCGAATGAATCCCGGCGAATTTTACGCCCTGCCCCAGTCCCCGCAAATGTTCAAGCAGCTGCTGATGGTTGCCGGTTATGACAGATATTTTCAGATAGTAAAATGTTTCAGGGATGAGGACCTGAGAGCCGACCGTCAGCCGGAGTTCACCCAGGTGGACTGTGAAATGGCATTTGCAGGCCAGGATGATGTACTAAACACTTTTGAGGGTCTTGCCAAGCACCTTTTTTTCAAGGTAAAGAAGATCAGCTTTAACGGACCGTTTCCGAGGTTGAGCTATAAAGATGCAATGGATAGATATGGGACAGACAAACCTGACATTAGGTTTGGTATGGAGATAGTTGAACTGACAGAATACACAAGGGGCTATGATTTTAAGGTGTTTGACGATGCTGAATATGTTGGAGCAATATGTGCGGTCGATTGTGCTTCTTTCAGCCGTAAGCAGCTTGACGAGCTTACAGAATTCGTAAAGAAACCACAGGTTGGTGCAAAAGGACTGGCATATGTAAAGTATAACGAAGATGGCACGATAAAATCATCTGTAGAGAAATTTTATGATGAACCTGCTTTTAAAAAGTGGGCAGGCCTGTCCGGTGCGAACCCGGGAGACCTGCTGCTTATACTGGCGGGTGACCGGCCTGCAACACAGACGGCTCTGTCAGAGCTCAGGCTGGAATTGGGGCGACGATTGGGACTGATTAATAGTGAAGATTTTGCTCCGTTATGGGTAATTGACTTTCCTCTTCTGGAGTGGGATGAAGAGACAAGCAGGTTTTATGCTATGCATCATCCGTTTACTTCGCCCAGGCCGGATGATATTTCACTGCTTGATACTGATCCTGCGTCTGTCCGCGCCAACGCGTATGACCTTGTCATAAACGGGGTTGAAATAGGCGGGGGATCCGTGCGTATACATGATAGCAAATTGCAGGAGAAAATGTTTAAGGTGCTCGGTTTTACCGCTGAACAGGCTAAAGACCAGTTCGGGTTCTTAATGGATGCATTTAGCTTTGGAGCCCCTCCGCATGCCGGGGTTGCATTTGGTTTTGACAGATGGGTCGCGGTATTTTCCGGTTCTGCCTCTATCAGGGATGTTATTGCTTTTCCAAAAAATAATTCCGGCCGCGATTTGATGATAGATTCTCCATCCAGGCTGGCTCCGGAACAGCTCAAGGAACTCAGGTTAAATATTAACTAATTCATGCTATCATGGATAAAGGACGTCGTAATTTTTTCAGGCTGTTAACAGCCGGTGGAATAGGTGCCGGATTGTCCCCGGTTATGGCAGGCAGTCTTGCCGAGCCATTAAAACCTGATCTTCCCACTGCCACTAATATAGCCGAAGCACTTAAGTATCCCCGCAATGAGAATTCAATGCCGGGGAAATACCCGGGCAGGGTAGTGAAAGTCAGCCATGAAGATCCGCTGGATGAAGGCATCATTAGGGACGGTGCTGTCTACAGTATGCTTGAGAAAGGAATTTTGAATCTCACGGGAACCGGAGATGTCTCATCAGCCTGGAGGCAATTTGTGTCACCAGGAGAGGTTATTGCCTTGAAGGTAAACCCGATCGGCGGCAAGCTGCTTTCAACAAGCCATGCAATGGTCCGGTCGGTTATATCTCAGCTTGATCAGAGCGGTATATCAAAAAAGAACCTGGTTATTTTCGACAGGAGGATGCAGAATCTTATTGAGGCAGGATTTACCAAAGAGAATTATCCTGATATAGAAATAGTGGCAACCGAGCATGTTGATGAAAATGGATCTTACTACGATGAGCATGGAGAACTTTACAGCTTGTCGAGGATAGACAGGGACTGGTACTACTGGGCGGACTGTGAGATGGAGTATGATGATTATCTTTTGCCATATATGGTTAACGAGGGGAAGTATTCTTATTTTTCCAGTATCCTGACAAAACAGGTGGACAAGGTGATCAACCTTCCTATAATGAAAAATGCGGGAGCATCAATAACACTTTGCCTCAAAAACCTGGGTTACGGCGTTATAACCAACACCAGCAGGCTTCATGCCCCATTATGGGCAGAAACTTCTGCTCAGGTATGCGCCTTCCCTCCATTACGCGATAAGGTGGTTTTAAATATTGCCGATGGTATCAAAGGGTGTTACGACGGGGGGCCTGGTGCTAATCCCCAGTTTTTTACTGATTACAAGATGATACTTTTGGGCACCGATCCTGTGGCAGTCGATATGACCGGATATGATATAATAATCGGGAAAAGAATAGAGATGGGCAGGCAGGATGTCTTAACGGAGGTAGGAGAAAAACAAATGAAGCTTGCCGGTGAGCTGGGCCTCGGCGTGGCAGTCCGTGACCAGATCGACCTGAGGAGCATTGAGCTTGCATAAGTCTGACTGTTTATGAGAAAATACATCATCCTTAAGTTAGTATTGTTTCTTTTTCCTGCTATTATATACAGCAGTGACGGTGAAATGCCCGTTCCCGGGGAAGAGGATCTGCCTGGTGCTGAATTTTTAAGGGATGAGATATATGTGGGTGGTGCCCTTTGGGGACTAATTAATGGCGGGGCGGATCTTTATTATGAATATGGCTTCGACAGGATGGCCTTGCAGGAAATATCAGTGGGGGAGGAGCAGTTCAGGCTTGAACTTTACCGTATGAACGGACCACTGTCCGCTTTCGGCATCTATTCAGTTTCCAGACATGGTTGTGAAAGCAATAGTGTGGTTGTTGCCGGTGATTGCCTAAATAAATACCAGTACCAGTTCTATTGTGGCAACTATTATCTCTCTCTGATTAATTATTCGGGAAGCTCTGAGGCCCAGATTATTGCGGCTAAGATAGCGGGTATCATAGCGTCGCGGACCGAAGGGGGCAGGTATATACTTCCTGAACTTTTTCAGCATGAGATCTTTATGGATCATATTGACGGGCTGAAAGTCATAAAGGGAATTATCGGCATGCAAAATGCTTTGCCTTCAGTAGCACCGCTTTTCCAGGATCTTGATAATTACCAGGTATTTCATCTCGAAATGGAAAATAGCGACGATCTGGCAGATATATTGATGATCCAGACCGGTTATGAATGGGATGATGCAGTTAAATCCGATATCCTGTCAACACTTGGCAAAGGAGGAGTGGTATATGATTTAGGGCACAACCAGTTGCTGGTTTTAAGGTCTGAAGGGAAGGGGCCGCTTTACCAGCAGTTGCTTAAGCTATTATCTGGCTTATCCTCACATTGATCAGGCGTGAACACCAATCAGGGTGGCCGGGGTGAAACGGGTAACCCTTATGTTTACATAATCACCTGGATTATATCTGTTGCCCGGAAAAACAACAACCTTGTTAGTGGAGGTTCTCCCGTAAAGTTCGGTATCTGATTTTTTGGATGTCCCTTCAACCAGTACTTCAACGGTCTTGCCAAGGTCTGCCTTCTTACTGGCGGCTGACAGTTTGCCCTGCAGTTCTATGATCTCAGTAAGCCGCTTTGATTTCACATCATCAGTCACGTCATCCTTTAGTTTCTTCGCGGCAGGGGTGCCCGGCCTTTCAGAATATTTGAACATGTATGCAAAATCGTACCCTGCTTTCTCCATAAGGCTGAGCGTCTGCTTGTGATCATCATCATTCTCTGAACAGAACCCTGTAATTATATCGGTCGATATGGAGCAGCCCGGCACGATCTGCCTGATTGCGGAAATACGTTCAAGGTATTCCTCCCGGGTATATTTCCTGTTCATAAGTTTAAGTATCCTGCTGCTCCCCGACTGTGCGGGAAGATGGATGTGCTTGCAAATATTATCATGGCCGGCGATGGTCCGTAACAGCTCATCGCTTATATCCCTGGGATGTGATGTTGAAAAGCGCAGCCGCATCTCCGGGTGTCTCTCAGCAGCCCCGGCCAGAAGCCCCGCGAAATCAAGTGTACCTGCATCATTCCCGTTGCCCCATTTGTAAGAATTGACATTTTGTCCGAGCAATGTGACCTCCCGGTAACCCTTTTGATGGAGATCATCTATTTCACTGTAAATTGTATTCGGATCACGGCTTCGTTCTCTTCCCCGTGTAAACGGTACTACACAGTATGAACAGAAATTGTTGCAGCCCCTCATTATCGAAACAAAGGCGGAAACCTTGTTCTTGTCCAGTCTAACCGGACTGATATCTGCATAGGTTTCTTCCCTGCTTAACAGTACATTGATTGCCTGCTGCCCTGTTTCGGCCTCTTCAATAAGAGCCGGAAGCTCCCGGTAAGAGTCGGGCCCGATAACAATATCGACAAGTTTATCCTCTTCAAGTATTTTCTCCTTAAGCCTTTCTGCCATGCAACCAATAACTCCCACTAATACCCCGGGTCGCTTTTTTTTTATCTGCCTGAAAAGTTCAAGTCTTCCCCATACCCTCTGTTCAGCATTTTCCCTGATTGAACAGGTGTTGATAAGAATGATGTCAGCCTTATCGATATCAGGGGT
>SLKJ01000080.1 GCA_007134675.1 Bacteroidales bacterium | reverse complement strand
GTGGAGATCCTGGTGCATCTGGCTCCGGGGATATCGCCGGACAAGACAATTGATGCCCTTTATGCCTTTACCGATTGCGAGGTCCCCATATCTCCCAATTCGTGTGTTATTGAAGATGACAAGCCAAGGTTTCTGGGAGTGACCCATATGCTGAAGATCAGCACTGACCATACCGTAAACCTGCTCAGGCAGGAGCTTGAGATACGTCTGGCGGAGCTGAACGAGGACTGGCACATGTCGTCGCTGGAGAAGATATTTATTGAGAACCGGATATACATCAGTATAGAGGATTGTGAGACCTGGGAGTCGGTTATCGAAACTATAGACAGGGGACTTGAGCCTTTTAAGAAACTGCTGTTCAGGGAGGTGACCAGGGACGATATAATCAGGCTTACCGAAATCAGGATAAAGAGGATCTCCAGATATGACTCCGCAAAAGCTGATGAACATATAAAGAGGGTTGAAGAGGAGATGGAGGAGGTCAAAAATCATCTCAGCAACCTGGTACCTTTTGCCATAAATTATTTCAGGCAGATCAAAAAGAAATACGGCAAGGGCAGGGAGAGGCGGACTGAAATACGGAGTTTTGATACCATTGAGGCAACCAAGGTTGTGGTAGCCAATGAAAAACTCTATGTGAACCGCAGTGAGGGCTTTGCAGGCACCGGGCTGAAAAAGGATGAGTATGTATGCGACTGCTCCGACATAGATGATATCATTGTTTTCCGGCAGGATGGAACCTACATGGCCACCAGGGTGGCCGAAAAGCTTTTTGTCGGCAAGAACATTACCCATATTGCGGTATTCAGGAAGAGTGACAGGCGCACCATCTACAATATAGTCTACCGTGACGGGCTCAAGGGGGCATACATGATGAAAAGGGCTGCAGTGCGGGGACTGACACGGGATAAGGAGTACAACATAACAAGAGGGACAAATAATTCACGGATCATATATTTCAGCGCCAATCCCAACGGAGAGGCGGAAGTGGTTAAGGTATACCTTAAGCCCAAGCCGCGTCTTAAAAACCTGGTTTTTGAACTGTACTTCGGAGAACTTGCCATTAAAGGTAAAAACTCAATCGGGAATATCCTTACCAGGCATGCCGTTCATAAGATTGTGCTCAAGGAGAAGGGGGAATCGACCCTTGGTGGCGCCAGGATATGGTTTGATGAAGATATCAACCGCCTGAATGCTGACGGCAGGGGCAGGTACCTCGGAGAATTCAATACAGATGACAGACTTCTTGTGGTTACGGGTGCAGGGAAATTCCGCCTGTCAACTTTTGATATCTCCAACCATTTTGAAGAGGATATTATCCTGATTGAAAAGTACAGGTACGACAAGGTTTTCTCGGCTGTTTATTATGATGGAGAGAAAAAATTCCATTATGTTAAGCGCTTTACATTTGATAATATAGAAAAACTGACCAGTTTTATAGGTGATCATCCCGATTCCAGTCTGGTCAGGCTTACAGAGGTCGAATATCCACGACTTGAGCTCAGGTTCGGTGGCAGGAACAAGGACAGGAGCAGCGAAATAATTGAGGTAGCCGATTTTATCGGGATTAAGAGCTACAAGGCCAGGGGCAAGAGGCTGACCAGGTATGAAGTTTCCCTTGTCAAGGAGCTGGAGCCGCTGTTCAAAAAGGAACCAGAGAAAGACCCTGCTGATGGGGATGAACCATTCGAACTTGATGAACCTGGAAACGGGCAGATGAAACTTGAACTTTAATTGCCGGATAAGGGCTCAGGATATACCTGGGGCACCAGCCCGGCGATTTATTAATTTTTTGATCTGATGCTTATTTTTCTTATTGGATTTATGGGCAGCGGAAAGACCACTGCCGGACGTATGCTTGCAGGGAGTCTGCAATATGATTTTGCCGATCTCGATCAGCTGATTGAGGAACGTGAAGGAATGCCCATTACTGATATTTTTGCACGCAAAGGTGAGGATTATTTCCGCAGGGCTGAGTCGGAGATGCTGAACAGCCTTATTGACCGGGAAAGGCTTGTTGTTGCCTGCGGAGGTGGTACGCCATGTTTCCATGACAATATGGAGAAGATGAAGTCTGCCGGTCTTACAATATATTTTAAGGTATCTCCTGAGCTTCTGGCCAGGAGGCTTTCAACCCAGCACTCCACAAGGCCCCTGGTTGCCGGAATGCAGGGTGACTCGCTGAAAAGCCACATAAGAAAACTGCTTTCCGGAAGGGAGGGCTGGTACCGGCAGTCCGATATCATCTATGATGCTGATAATTTTGATCTTCAAAAAGTGCTTGAACTTATCAACAACTTTGGCGGGTCCGGAGACTGACCTGGTCCGGTATTCTGCCCTTTCACTTCTGAGTATAATCTTCGCGTAAAGGTGTGAATTTATTCCACAACAATTTGATAAAAAACCATTGAGAAACTGCCTCTCAGTTTTTCTTCCGATAAGTTGTTGTATTACAGTTATTAAATCAATAGATTCTGTATCCTTCCGGGGAACCCTGACTGCATATATGGCAGTCCCTCGCTACATAAAACGCGCCACAATGTCATGAAATTGGTTTTTTTTTCTATGGCACATAAATTGATTACCGGTAAATGAAATCATTTTATCAAATAAAACAAATAATTGATGTTTAACTTAAAAATATGGGAGGGCAAAGCTATGTTACCAACTTTCAGAACAAGAGGATCAATTCCAAGTATTGTCGATGATTTTTTCGGCAAGGACATGCTTTCAAATTTCTTTGATGATTATCAGACAGGTATATGCGTTCCTGCTGTAAACATCATCGAGGGCAAGGAAGATTTCAGGATTGAGGTTGCAGCACCTGGTCTGGACAAGAATGATTTTAAGATTGATGTGAAGAACAATGTGCTGCTGATCTCATCGGAAAAGGGCCAGCAGGATGAGAGCAAGGATGAGAAGATCATGAGAAGGGAGTTTTCCTACAGCTCATTCAGTCGCTCCTTCAGTCTGCCGAACACCGTGGATGCTGATAAGATCAGTGCAAACCACAAGGATGGTGTGCTGACAATAAACATTCCCAAGAGGGAAGAAGCCAAGGAAAAGCCGCCACGGCAGATTAAGATTTCATAATGATTGCTGGTAAGTAACAGAGGTTCCGGATACCCAGTGTATCCGGAATTTTTGTTATTACCGGATCAGTTTTCTGCCGCCTGTTTGGTCAGTTTTCTGCCGCCTGTTTGGTCAGTCATCCACCGCCTGTTGGGTAAGCAGCCGGAACTGCCAGGCTGTATTGTCCGATACGGGATCCCTGGTCTGTTTCATAAGGACTCCGATGACCTGTTCGCGTGGATCGGCAAAATACTGGGTGTTAAAATAGCCGCCCCAGTTGAAGGTTCCTGCGCTGCCCAGTCCACCTCTGTCCGCTCCCTTTTGTGTAACCACCCCAAATGCCAGTCCCAGATGCCTTTCCGGATCCTCACCCCACAGGTTGCCTATATGGTTGGCCATCATGAAACGTACAGTTGTTCGGCTTAGAATCCGGATTCCGTTCAGCTCACCCTCGTTGAGGTACATCTGCAGGAAGGTGGCATAATCCCTGGCTGTACTGCTTAATCCCGCTCCCCCGGAAAAGAATCTCCGTGCCCCTTTTACCGGGTAGTTTGGATCATAATAGTCCGATCTGTAATGAACCCACCCGCCTGACTCCGACTTTTTCTGTACCGGAACCAGCCGGTGAGCCTTTCCTGCCGGAAGGTAGAACCAGGTGTCGTTCATTCCAAGGGGGTCAAAAAGGTGCTCCCGGAGAAACCTGTCGAACGGCATGCCTGACAGTACCTCTATTAAATAACCCAATACGTCAATCCCTTCTCCGTATGTGTATTTTTCACCCGGGTGATGGTGCAGCGGAAGGGCTGCAAGCCGTCTGACATTCTCTTCAATGCTGATATCTTCGGTTGTAAAAAGATCGGTTATCCCTGCTTTCTGGTAGATCATCCTGAAGCGCGGGTCGCCGTCGATTATTCCGTATCCTATACCTGAGGTATGGGTGAGAAGCTGTCTGATGGTTATCTCGCCATTTGCCGGTACGGTTGTATAGGAGGTGTCGTTGAAATCGAAAGTTGCCAGAACCCGGGGGTTTTTGAATTCGGGAATATATCGCGAGACAGGGTCGTCGAGCCTGAACCTGCCCTCCTCCCAGAGCATCATCACCGCGGTGGAGGTTATCGCCTTGGTCTGCGAAGCAATGCGGAATATATCATCCTTTTTCAGCACCCGGCCGCTCTGGTTGTCGGCCATCCCGAAAGCCTTATGGTAAACGATCTTTCCATTACGGGCCATCAGCGCCACGATACCGGGGAGGTCGCCATCTTCTATGGCTTTTTCAAACAGGTGGTCAATCCTGGCCAGACGTTCTGCCGAAACACCGGCACTGTGGGGTGAACCCTCCGACAACGGGGGCGAACTTATTAAAGAAGTGGTCTGTGCACCTGCACCGGCGGCAGTGATCAACAGCAACAGAATAAGGTAAATTATCTTTTTCATAATGATTTGGATTTTGGCAGCAGGAGATAAAGGTAATAAATTCTTTTTTTGACGTCCGGAGCTACCGGCGATATGGCCGCCTGGATAATCAACATCAAATGGCGTGAAGGTGGGACCTGGGTCCTGTTATTTTTCCATTCAAAGGGCCACCCATTTCTGGAATGGTATCAATAGAATATTCCTTCCATTCCTGCTTAGTTGATCCTCCTGATGCATTGTTATGATAGTTCCTGCATGAACATTTAATTCTTCCATAGCTTCAATCAGTCCGGAAATTTCACGATCTAAGTTATCTACATGGATTTCGGCACATAC
>SLKJ01000165.1 GCA_007134675.1 Bacteroidales bacterium | reverse complement strand
TTGTTGTTCCGTGCACTATTCCCTGGGGACCGATATACATGAATGATCCGGCCGTCATTTGTCCGTACTGACTTACTCCCATGGCATTGAACTTTTCGTATTCCTCTTTCGAGGAATAATTAGGAACTACCATTCCATTGGTCACAACAACCCTGGGGGCATCCCTGTGTGAAGGAAACAATCCCAGTGGATGGCCGGAATATAGAACAAGGGTTTGCTCATCGGTCATCGTAGCCAGGTACTGCATTGTCAGCAGGTACTGGGCCCAGTTCTGGAATACAGCCCCGTTTCCGCCATATGTAATAAGTTCATGCGGGTGCTGGGCCACTGCAGGATCGAGATTATTGTTAAGCATCAGCATTACAGCTGCAGCCTGTGAAGATCTATGCGGATAATCGGAAATACTCCCGGCTTTGATCGCCCGGGCAGGCCTGAAGCGGTACATGTATATTCTTCCGTACTCCTGAAGTTCGGCAGCAAACTCAGATGCAAGAACTTTATGATGCCTGGGATTAAAATATCTGAGCGCGTTTCTGACAGCCAGTTTCTTTTCCTGTTCAGTCAGCACATCCCCTCTTTTCGGGGCATGGTTAACATTCGGATCATATTCCGCAGGGGCAGGAAGTTCCTCCGGGATTCCTGCAAGTACAGCCTGCTGAAACTCATCTCGCGTCATCTTATTTAACAATTACCGGTGATGGCTGAGAGGTATATCATGACAGTAAAAGAAACTGAATGGACTCTAAGTGGGACTGGCTTCCTGGGTCATTAAATCAATATCAACAAGTATGCGGCCGCAATATTCGCAGACGATGATTTTTTTTCTTGAACGGATGTCAAGCTGCCGCTGAGGAGGTATCTTATTGAAGCAGCCTCCGCAGGCATCTCTTTCTACAGGAACAACTGCCAAGCCATTCCTTGCATTTTTGCGAATCTTCTTATAAGCATTGAGAAGCCTTGGCTCTATAAGATCTTCAAAATTGTCTGAACGCCTTTTCAGTTCTTCCTCCTCCTTCTGTGTTTCGTTAATAATGCTGTTGAGCTCACTTTTCTTATCATCCAGATCACCTTTCCGTTCGTCAAGCAGGGACTTTGATTCAGATTCCAATTGCTTTTTGTCCTCAAGCTGGCCGGTAAACTCCCTGATCCTTTTTTCAGAAAGCTCTATCTCAAGTGTCTGAAACTCAATCTCCTTTGAAAGAGAATCATACTCCCTGTTATTCCTTACATTCATCTGCTGCTCCTGGTATTTCTTTATCAATGCATGGGAATCAACAATCTCGTTCTTCTTTTTCTGTATTGACCCTTCCAGATCATTCATCTCCTCCTGAATATTTGAAAGGCGGGTTTGTAATCCGGCAATCTCATCTTCAAGATCCTGCACTTCAAGTGGTAATTCACCCCTCAGGGTCTTTATTTTGTCGATTTCGGAATCAATTGTCTGCAATTCGTAAAGAAACTTTAATTTCTCCTCTGTTGACCGTTCAGTCAGTTCCTGCGCTTTTTTTGTATCGGTTGCCATAGACTTTTAAAAATAGTAAATAGGATTTGTATTTGCATCAGAAAAATGAACCGCAAAGTTAGGGAATTTTTTTGTAAGTAATTCATAAAATATTTCAATGGTAAATCGTTCGCTTTCATAATGTCCGATATCGGCAATCATCATGCCTTCACCTGCCTCAAAATAGTCATGATACCTGAACTCTCCCGAAACATATATGTCTGCACCGCTCTTCCTGGCAGCATCGATAAGCGAACTGCCACTTCCTCCGCACAAAGCAACCCGTTTGATCTGTTTTTGCGGTAATTTTGAGTGTCTGATGGTTTTTACCCCGAAAATACCCTTCAGCTTGTTAAGGAACTCAACTGCATCGGTATCTCTTTCCAGGTCACCGGCCATACCCATACCAGCCCTGTCCCATCTGTTTTTAAGAGGATAAATATCATATGCAACCTCTTCATAGGGATGTGCCCTGATCATGCTTTCAATTATTCGTTTTTCAAGAAAGCCGGGGAAAATGGTTTCAACCCGGATCTCTTTTTCAAAATGGATGTCACCCTTCTTTCCTGCAAAAGGATCAGAATCTTCTGACCCCCTGAATGAGCCTTCTCCTTCAAGGTTAAAGCTGCAATTATCATATTCGCCAATATGTCCTGCACCAGCCTTAAAAACAGACTCTCTTACTTTTGCTGCGTGATCTTTGGGCACAAACACAACAAGTTTCCTTAGTATCCCATCTGCAGGAGAAAGTATTTCAGGATTCTTCAATCCTAACTTTGCAGATATCCTGCTGTTAACGCCTCCCCAGACACTGTCAATATTTGTATGTGCAGCATATATCGAAATATTCCCTCGCACGGCTTTCAGCACAACACGTTCGGTGAAATTTGAACCTGTAAGCTTTTTCAGACCTCCAAAAATTACCGGATGGTGCGCAATAACAAGTCCCGCTCCCTTTCTTATCGCTTCATCGATCACCTCTTCGGTTACATCCAGGCACAGGAGAGCTCCTTCAACAACCTGCTCCCTCTCCCCTACCAGCAGTCCCGCGTTATCATAAGGCTCCTGAAGTGACAGGGGAGCAAAATCTTCAATAACACTTATAATCTCATCAACACTCATTATTTAAAAGGTTTATCAGGATTAACAGGGATAACCGGTAACAAAAATGGCCGGGAAAGATGTTTGTCCGGCCAATCAAAGATAAAAATATGCAGGTATCGGGAACCGGCAGCAACCTCACAATCCCTCCTTGATCTCAAGTAACTGTCCCCTGACGCCCTTCAGAATTTTCACAAGCTCAAAGTTCTTAATTGTATCCTCCCTGTTTTCCTTCAACTTTTTCTTCGCTCCCCTTAGAGTCATTCCCCGTCCTTTTACCAGTTCATGAATAAGGTAAAAGTTATTGATATCATCAATAGTAAAGAAACGGTTTCCCTTTTTGTTCTTCTTGGGTTTGATAACATCAAATTCCTTTTCCCAGTACCTTATAAGAGAAGTGTTTACATTAAACATGTCGGCAATCTCACCGATTGAATAATAAAGCTTTTCAACTTTTTTCTCTTTATAAGGCACGTTCAGAAAGTTTAAATACCCATAAATGACCCTCCCTGCATAGACATCTCAATCATCGCATCATACTCCTCAGGTGAAAGATCGCCGAAATAATAGTTGATGGGGTCAACAGGTCTGTTATTTCTATGAACTTCATAATGCAGATGGGGCGCTGTAGAGGCTCCGGTATTTCCGACAAGACCTATCACATCACCACGAGTAACTTCCTGCCCCTGTCTTACCAGAATCTTATCAAGGTGAGCATAAAGTGTTCTGTATCCGTAACCGTGATCAATAATTATATATGTACCATAACCTCTCCGGGCCCTGGAATTAAAAACACGGGCAACGACCCCGTTACCGGTAGCATATACATCTGTTCCGATAGGTGCGGTAAAATCCATACCGTCATGCTGCATGCGTATCTTGTATATGGGATGAATTCGCTTTCCGAAATACCCTCCTATCCGCCTTATATCCCTTATAGCAACAGGTTGTATGGAGGGTATGCTTGCAAGCATATCCTCTTTGTTAACCACCATATCTATCAGCTCATCATATGATGTGGATTGCACATAAAGCTGTTTCTTCAGAATATCCAGCCTCCTGGCAGTCTCAACAATAATGCGGCTGTTATCATACCCCTCAAGATCGGCATAGCGGTTCACACCACCAAAACCGGCGGTCCTGATGGACTGAGGTATGGGTTCTGTATTGAAAACTACCCTGTAGATGTTGTCATCACGATTCTGGATATCATCCAGCACATAGTTTATATGGTCAAGCTGTCTGTTCAGTATCTCATACTGCAGACTCATTTTATTTACCTCCCTCTTTAGTGCCTTCTCTTTGGGGAGATCGAAGAAATGACTGAAAACAAGAAAATATATAACTGCAATAACAATTGTCGCAGAAAAGTATGTCAGAAAACTCAGTAGTTTATCCCTGAAAGTATGATTAATCTGGTCATATTGTAGTGAATCCGGATTAAATCTGTATTTTTCCTTTGCCATGATGCTGATTTTGAAAAATATAACTCTAATTTTCCTACTGAACAACAAAACTAAATGAAATAAACTAATTTTACAAAAAGTTTATTGATAAAAATTTTATATAATTTAATCAGGATAACAGATCCCATCTCTTTATAATGTAATATTTTATGAACTCCAATCATCTCAGAAAACTTTTTTTAGACTTCTTCTGCAAAAAGGATCATAAGATCATGCCTTCCGCACCTATAGTTGTAAAGAACGATCCAAGCCTCATGTTTACCAATGCTGGGATGAACCAGTTCAAAGATTATTTCCTTGGCAACAGGCAGCCGGAACATCCCAGAATAGTTAACTCCCAGAAATGCCTCAGGGTATCGGGAAAACACAACGATCTTGAAGAAGTTGGTCACGACACCTATCATCACACAATGTTTGAGATGCTTGGCAACTGGTCGTTCGGCGACTATTTCAAAGAAGAAGCCATCAAATGGTCATACGAATTCCTTGTAAAATTGTTACATATTCCACCCGAACGGTTATATGCCACGGTCTTTGAGGGCAGTACCGATGAGAACCTTGACACCGACAAGGAAGCAGCTGAATGCTGGAAAAAGTATCTTCCGGATGATCAGATCCTGCTTGGTTCCAGAAAGGACAATTTCTGGGAAATGGGAGATACAGGGCCCTGCGGGCCATGCTCGGAAATCCATATTGACATTCGTTCTGAAGAGGAACGAAAACTTGTCGGCGGAGCCACTCTGGTCAACAGGGAGCATCCTCACGTAATTGAAATATGGAACCTTGTTTTTATACAGTTCAACAGGAAGGCTGATGGCTCACTTGAGGGACTTCCTTCAAGGCATGTCGATACAGGAATGGGTTTTGAGAGACTTTGCATGGTGGTGCAAAACAAACGATCCAATTATGAAACGGACCTTTTTCTTCCACTGATAGAAGAAATTGGCGTATTAACCCGAATTCCCTATGGATCAGACATCCACAGTGACATTGCAATGCGGGTTGTTGCCGACCATCTGCGTACTCTGGCTTTTTCAATTGCTGACGGACAAATTCCGTCCAACAACAAAGCAGGGTATGTGATAAGACGCATTCTGCGCAGAGCAGTAAGGTACGGGTTCAGTTTTCTGGGACAATCGGAACCATTCATCTTCAGACTTGTTCCCACACTGGTCAGGGTTATGGGAGAAGCATATCCGGAGCTCAAGGCTCAGCAGCAGCTTATACAGAAAGTAATGGAAGAGGAGGAAGGTGCGTTTCTTCGAACACTGGAGACTGGCATAAAGCTTCTTGACCAGATCATTGCAGGATCAGACACCAATACAATAGATGGTAAAAGCGCCTTTGAACTTTATGACACCTATGGATTCCCTCCTGATCTGACAGAACTGATTTTGCGGGAAAAAGGATACACTCTCAACCAGGAAGAGTTCAAAAAAGAGATGGAGGCCCAGAAAACACGTTCCAGGCAGGATGCAAAAGTCGATGCCGGCGACTGGATTCTTCTGGGAAACAGCACCGGGGAGGAGTTTATCGGTTATGACAAGGTTGAAGCAGAAGTTGAAATAACCCGGTACCGCAAAATCAAGTCCAAAGGAAAGGAGTTGTATCAACTGGTTTTCGATAAAACTCCTTTTTACGCCGAAAGTGGCGGTCAGATCGGAGATACCGGCGTGCTCATTAATGGCAGCGAACACATAAATATAATCAATACCCTGAAAGAAAATGAGCTGAATGTTCATATTACAGAAAAACTGCCCTCCGGTACCAGAAAAAAATTCAGGGTTATAGTTGACCGGGAAAAAAGAAATCTGACGGCCAACAATCATACCGCCACACACCTCCTTCATGATGCACTCAGGGAAGTGCTGGGCAGTCACGTTGAACAAAAGGGCTCACTGGTTCATTACGACTACCTTCGTTTTGATTTTTCACATTATCAGAAACTCAGCGATGAGGAGATTTCTAAGCTGGAAAATACCGTAAACAAAAAGATAAGGGAAAATATAAACAGGGAGGAAAACAGGAAGATTTCAATTAATGATGCAAAAGCCGCCGGTGCAATTTCCCTTTTCGGCGAAAAATATGGGAATGAGGTTCGCACAATCCGTTTTGGTAATTCAATTGAACTTTGCGGCGGAATTCATGTTGATTTTACCGGGCAGATCGGTTTGTTTAAAATTACTTCAGAGAGTGCTATTGCTGCAGGAATTAGGAGGATAGAGGCCCTGACCGGGCCAAAGGCAGAAGAGTGGGTTAATGATCAGGTAACCAAACTGAAACAGATCCGGTCTCTTCTGAAAAGTCCGGGTGATCCGGTTAAAATTATTGGCCAGCTTCAAAAGGAGAAAGCAACACTTGAAAAAAGAATTGAATCGCTTGAAAACGAAGAAAATAACCGGATAAAACGACAATTAAAGGAAAAAATTCAGAATATCGAGGGAATAAATGTTATTGCCGAAAGGGTGGCGGTTGGCAATGCATCGATGTTAAAGAATCTGGCATTTCAGCTAAAAGGTGAGATAGATAATATTTTCCTTGTACTTGGCGCTGATATTAAAGGTAAAGCCAGTCTGGCAATAGCGATTTCAGATAATATTATAAAGGAAAGAGGGTTGAATGCAAGCCAGATAATACGACATGTATCACACCACATAAACGGCGGGGGTGGCGGACAACCGTTTTTCGCAACTGCCGGGGGAAATAACCCTGAAGGAATTAATGAAGCGATTAAAAAAGCATCTGAGGCTTTGCAAAGTCGTTAACATGTCCTGGTATGTTACAATTATACATAATGTGGACCGTAAACTTCAGAAATATTAATCGCTATAACTATCCCGAAACACTACCTGATTATTTTGAGAGAAATGCTTTAACCTTTGAATTTCTTTATAAATTTTTTTAATCGTCTGTGAAATTTTTTACGACATTCAGACTCAAAAAGCAGGTTGATCTGCAAAGGGTAAGAACTCCAGCCCATACGCTTAAAATCTATTATCACAGGACGGAAAACTTCCTCTGACACTTTTTTAACAACCATATTATTACCGTAGTGGAAAATATCAAACAGCCATAGGTTTTCGTCTTTCAATATCTCAACGATAGTTTCAACGTCTTTCCAGAAAAATTCATTTGCTACCCTGCCATATTCAAGAACCGTTTTGGAAAATCTCCCGTCAAAATCGGTAATCCTTTCCATTATCAGCATATCATCCTTCAGCTCAACGAATGACGGAAAGTATTTCATTAAACTGTCAGGCAAGCTTCTGTATAAATCATATTCCTCCCTGTTTACATTTCTTCTGTAAAACCAGTCCGTTTTTATCCATAATATTTTGGGGCCGGGTTTTAATTTTTTCACTATCAGGTTTTTCCCGGAAATTGCAAAACATTCCCTGTGGTGACCCTCAAATATCTTTTCAGCCAACTTCATAAATGAACATTTTTCAAACCCAATCTCAAAAAGTTCGTGTCATACTATCGGGAACCACAATGATATAGTTTGCCCTGCCCAGAGAATCATCATCAAGTTGGCCAGGGTTTTGCTGTGTTGTGGTTGCGATGGTAATTATGTTGAGCTCCGGATTATGCTGTTTAAGGTACCAGTAAATCCCTTCAAAATTATCTGAATGATAGGTGCCATGAAAATGGATAAGAATTTTTCCGGGAATCCATTGGTTATTTATGAAATGCGCCATGGTAGCATCCTTTATTGCCTGGGCTTTAGGGAGGTTTTCATTTGCATGATCAATCCCAATCCTGTTCATATCCAGCATTGCCTTATATCCGGGCAGATCTGGGTCATAGTTAATCGGAAGAGGGGCGATGTAATTTAAAGCCTCCTCACCCAGCTTATCCAACGCCTCAAACCCACCATGAAAAACCATACTGGCATAACGTCTGGGAATATTTGTTGCCACAAAAGGCAATGAATGCTCCCTTGCAAAATCAACAAGGGGTTTATAATCTGTATGATAATTTCCCCACAGTCTGGCATCCTCCTCAAAACGGCTCTCAGAAATGAGTCTGCCAATATACTCGTCCAGTATCATCTGGTTATCTGCCTCAAACATTTCCGCTGCCAGCATAATATTACCATCCATTGTATTGAAAAGATCGCGGGTAACCTCAAGTTGAAGCCAGTGTGATATCGGATTGCCATGAAGTTCACCAAATAATAATATATCTGCATTCTTAACCTGCCTCATCATCCTCCTGTAGTTAACCTCCCTTCCATTCTCATTATATAAAAGGTAAGCTGGTTTGTGCCGGTCAAATCCGGTTAAGGCAAAAAAAGCAACAAGGATAACCCCCAATTTAAGTTTCATAAAATATCTCAATTTAACAGGTCATAAAATAATAATACAACTGAAGTAAATCATTACAACCGCGATAGTGCAATATAATAAAAAACAAGATTACTGTACCCTGAAATATCATACAGATTCCGAACTCAAAATCCGGTCGAAAAAAAAGAAATCACACGCCTTGCCTTAAACCCTGTATTAGTGATAATTACAAGCACTCACAAGGTGTTTTTTGAACACATAGCTTATTCCGGTCGATAATTTTGGACTAAAATTATTATATTTGAACCTGAATCAATTATACACTAAACCTTTTAACATGCAAGTAACCAGAACATTTGACATTCTAACTTCTTTTAAACAAAAATGGCCCGATAAAGAAGATGCACTCGCTTCAAAACAAAACGGAGAATGGAGAAGATACAGCATTTCCGAATATAGTGAATTGGTCAGGCTCTTTTCCTGCGGACTCCTCAGTATGGGATTCCGGAAAGGGGATAAGATCGCAACCATTTCAAACAACCGTCCTGAATGGAATTTTGCCGATATGGGTATGTCATCAATAGGTGTTGTGCATGTACCAATATACCCAACCATAAGTGATGAGGAATTCAAATACATTCTCACCCACTCCGATGCCAGAATGCTCATAGTATCTGACAAATCCCTTTACGCAAGGCTTAAGCCAATTTCTGACAGCATACCAGCACTGAAAAACCTGTATACCTTTAACCAAATTGAGGGTGCCCCCAACTACGCCGAAATAATTGGGCTGGGCAAAAAAAATTCTGATAAATACGGGCAGGAACTTGAAAAAATCAAGGAGTCAATTGATCCGGGTGATATGGTATCCATAATTTATACTTCAGGCACAACAGGAGTTTCTAAGGGAGTTATACTTTCGCATGACAACATAATAAGCAATGTTAAGGCTGTTGACCCGAGATTCAAAATCACACATGAATTCAGGGTGCTGAGTTTCCTCCCCCTCTGCCACATCTATGAAAGAATGGTAAATTACATTTACCAGTATAAGGGAGTAAGCATCTATTATGCAGAAAGCATGGCTACCATAGCAGACAATCTGAGGGAACTTAAAATAAACCTGTTTGTAACTGTTCCGCGTCTGCTGGAAAGGGTATACGACAAAATAATAGGGAAAGGGAAAGACCTGTCAGGCATCAAGAAGATGATCTTTTTCTGGGCCGTTTCACTGGGACTTAAATATCGGGATACAGGCAACAGCTGGTGGTACAACTTCCGACTCAAAATTGCCCGCAAGCTGATTTTCAGCAAATGGCAGCAGGCTCTCGGGGGTGAGATCCGGTTCATAATGACCGGAGGAGCCGCCATACAGGTCCGCCTTGCCAGGATATTCTGGGCAGCCGGCATACCTGTACTTGAAGGGTACGGTCTGACTGAAACATCTCCCGTTCTGGCAGTAAACTATTTTGAAGAACCTGATAATGTAAGGTTTGGCACTGTCGGTCCTCCCCTGACCAATGTACAGATAAAAATTGCAGAAGACGGAGAGATCCTTGCCAAAGGCCCTAATATTATGCTTGGATACTATAAGGATCCGGAACAGACTGCCCGGGTAATAGATGGAGACGGCTGGTTTCATACAGGTGATATAGGGATAATGGAGGAGGGAAAATTCCTTAAGATAACAGATCGGAAAAAAGAGATCTTCAAAACATCAAGCGGAAAATATATAGCCCCGCAGGTTATTGAGAACAAAATAAAGGAGTCTCTGTTCATTGACCAGGCCATGGTTGTTGGTGAGAACGAAAAATTCGTATCTGCACTGATAGTACCTAACTTTGAATTTTTACACAACTGGTGCTCGATCCATAAGGTAAATTTCAGGGATAATTCTGATCTGATAAAGATTCCGGAAGTTATAGCAAGATTCCAGAGAGAGATCAACGAGATAAATTCGGGACTGGGGATGACCGAGCAGATAAAAAGGTTCAGGCTTGTTCACGATGAATGGAGCCCCCTCTCCGGTGAGCTGAGCCCGACATTAAAACTCAGAAGAAACGTTGTTTATGAAAAATATGGCCATCTGATGCAGGAAATATACGGACACAGCGGTGTTAAAGATGAAGCGGAATTGCTGAACAGAATGAAAAAGAAGGCAGCCAACAATCAGGTTAACAATAAGTAATAATTATCTGCCTCAGGTGTAGTCCGGCACAGGGAAAGAGACAGCAATTCAAAAAACAAAACAGTCCGTATACAAGGCAGCCTTCGGATATTAATAACTGAAGGCTGCTTTTTATTTACAGGTCTATCGCCGGAATTTACCTTTTAACCTTAAAAGGAATAGTCCTGAAAAAGTAATCATCCCGTTCAGGAGCAGCAACTCATAACCAAACTGATAGCCGCCAAGCAAGGCCTCTGAGTTATAGTCGATAAACCAGGTAAGCAGAGGAGAAGTAATGGCAATCCATGGTACAAACCGGTCCCTTGCCCTGAGGTTTGTAAAGATACCAAATGCAAACAAGCCAAGTAGTGGGCCGTAGGTATATCCTGCCATAGTAAATACTGCGCTTATGACACTATGGTCATTAATGGTCCGGAAAATCACAATAATGAGCCCAAGCACGAAAGCCATCCCTGCGTGTACAAACATGCGGGTCCTCATGAGACCCGCCTCATCCTTCGATCCCGCATTCAGAATATCAACTGTAAAGGAGGTAGTAAGAGCCGTAAGGGTCGAATCAGCACTTGAATAAGTTGCCGCAACCAGTCCGACAACAAAAAAGACCATAATAACTGGAGGCAGATAGCCCTGTGTTGCAATAACCGGAAAGATATCATCTGCTCTTTCGGGTAACGGTATGCCGGTACGCGCAGCAAAAATAAGCAGCAAAGCACCCAGGGACAGGAGCAGAAGTTTAACAGGAACAAGGGTCAGGCTGAACCAGTACATATTCTTTTTGGCCTCAGAGATGTTCCGGCAGCTCAGGTTCTTCTGCATCATATCCTGATCCAGTCCGGTCATAACAATAGCAAGAAAGATGCCTGCTGTAAACTGTTTAACAAAATGTCTGCTATCATTCCAGTCGCCAAAATAGAACACCCTTGAATATTCACTATCGCTAATCTCCCTTACCATGTCAAAAAAACCGAACTGGAGCTCGTCAGCGACAGCCCATACCGTAGTACCAGCTGCAATCAACATAAAAAGTGTCTGCAGCGTATCGGTCCATATTATAGTTTTAATCCCCCCCCTGAACGTATAAAGCCATATCAGTAATAGGGTTATCACAACTGTTGCAAAGAATGGTATTGACCATGCATCAAAAACCGTTAACTGCAGCACACTTGCCATAAGATAAACTCTTAAAGAGGCTCCTGTCAAGCGTGACAGGAGAAAAAACAGGGCTCCCGTCTTATAGGAATAAGGTCCGAACCTGACATCCAGGTATGTATATATGGACGTTAGGTTCAACTTGTAATAGAGGGGCATCAGAATATTGGCAATTATATAGTAGCCTGTAAGAAACCCCAGGACCATCTGCATGTAAGAGAAACTGCTCTCTCCTACCCAACCGGGGATGGATATGAAAGTAACGCCCGAAAGGGTAGCGCCTATCATGCCAAATGCAACCACAAACCAGGGGGATTTTCTGTTACCGAGAAAAAAGGCGACATTTCTGCGATCTCTGCCGGTGAAGGATGAGATCACAATAAGCATTAAGAAATAGGCAAATACAACTGAGAGCACATAAAATGGTGACATCTGAAAAAAATGTTGTAAACTAAAAGGGTTCCGGTACCATTTAGTAAGAATGCAAGATTACGTAAAAATAATTTAAGGGAATAATCCATAGTTCAGATTGGCCTGGTCCCCCTTCTTAATTATATAGCATTGTTTGTTAATGCCCTTTATTGATATTAATTTTGTCAGTAAAAAAGTCAAAAGGTGAACCAGGACCATTACCCTTCCCGATTGCTTGAATCGGCCATTACAGAGTTTGCCGGTCTTCCCGGTATAGGAAAAAAAACAGCCCTGAGGCTTGTACTTCACCTGCTTAAGCAGGATCTGGCTGATGTTGAGAAGTTCTCTTCATCAATTTTGCAATTGAAAAAAGAGATCAGGCACTGCTCCTGCTGCCATAATATTTCCGATACTGAAATATGCAATATCTGTTCGGATCGGAAACGGGATCATTCACTTATCTGCGTAGTTGAAACCATAAGAGATGTAATGTCGATCGAAAACACCCGGCAGTTTCCGGGCATATATCATGTGTTGGGCGGAATAATATCCCCTATGGATGGTACCGGGCCAGGAGATCTCACCATAAAATCGCTCGAAGAGAAAATTGCCGGAGGGAGAATCAAAGAGGTCATACTTGCCCTCAGTACAACAATGGAGGGGGATACCACAAATTTTTACATTTACAGGAAACTTAGCAAATATCAGGTCACTATATCGACAATTGCCCGCGGAGTTTCCATTGGTGACGAGCTTGAATATGCTGACGAAGTCACCCTGGGCAGATCAATTGCCAACAGAACACTTTTTGAAGCGTCCTTTAACAATGGAAAAGCATATTAATGCTCTCCCTAAAACCATAAAAACATGGTAAGTGATTTGGATAATATATTCAACCGGCAGATCAGATCCCATAAAAAATCTGCTATCAGAGAAGTACTTAAGCTGACCCAGCGAACTGATATCATCTCTTTTGCCGGGGGACTGCCTTCACCTGAGTCTTTTCCGGTTGAACAGCTGAAAAAGATAGTTTGCGAAATATTTGAATCTGATGATGCCTCCCAGGCTTTACAATATGGAACAACTGAGGGTGATATCCGTCTCAGGGAACTGCTGGTTGAGAGATACAGGAAGCAGGGGCTTGATATAGGAATAAAGAATCTGATAATAACTACTGCATCGCAACAGGCACTTGATCTTCTCCCCAAGATATTCATTGATCCCGGTGATAAAATTATTTGCGGACTGCCTTCCTACCTGGGAGGGATCAGTGCATTCAGCTTTTATGGGGCACAAATGGAGGGTATAGAACTTGACAATAGCGGTATGCGTTCGGATCTCCTTCATGAAAAGCTGAAAAAGATGAAGGCATTCGGTGAAAAACCCAAATTCATCTATATTATCCCCGACTTTCAGAATCCTGCAGGAATAACAATGCCTGAAGCAAGAAGACAGGAGATAATCGATATTGCCAGAAAACACGATGTATTGATTGTTGAAGACAGTCCTTACCGTGAACTCCGTTTTGAAGGAGAACCCCAGAGAATGATCTACGCCATGGATAATACCGGACATGTAATATCACTCGGGACCTTTTCAAAGATACTTGCTCCGGGTTTCAGGATTGGATGGATCATTGCAAACGAATTGATAATAGACAAGCTGGTCACCGCCAAGCAGACAGCAGATCTGTGCACGTCCCCCTTCGTACAGAAGATAGCAGCCAGATACCTTGAAACCGGTATATTCGATACTCACCTGACAACCATCACAGGTTTATACCGGGAAAAAAGAGATATTATGCTATCGTCGCTTAGAAAGTTTATGCCGGAAGAAGTAACATGGACGGAGCCCGAGGGGGGACTGTTCCTTTTTCTTACCCTGCCCGGATATTTGGATGCAGAAGATCTTTTTATGCAGGCAGTTGAAGAGAAAGTTGCTTTCGTTCTGGGCAAAGTCTTCTATTGCAACGGCTATGGCAAAAATACAATGCGTCTCAACTTCTCCTTCCCTTCGAAGGAAATGAACGCTGAAGGCATAAAAAGGCTGGCAAAAGCTATCAGAAAGAATCTAAGATAACTTATCTTTACGCACCCAGTCAGTCCACGAATTATAAAAAATGAAGCTTTCAGTAATAATTGTCAGTTACAACGTCAGGAGTTTATTGGAAGAATGCCTGAGATCTGCTGAGAAGGCAAGCCAGGGAATTGAATCGGAAATTATTGTGGTTGATAACAATTCGGCTGATAACTCTGCAGGAATGGTTGCGCTGAAGTTTCCTGAAGTAAAGCTCGTAAGAAACAATGAAAACCTCGGATTTTCCAGAGCAAATAACCAGGCAAGAGAACACGCCGGTGGCAAGTATGTGCTTTTCCTTAATCCCGACACCGTGATTAAAGAAAATACTTTCAGGGTCTGTATCGATTTTATGGATTCACATCCGGGTGCAGGAGCCATGGGCGTTAAGATGACAGACGCTAAAGGCAGGTATCTTCCTGAATCAAAGAGGGCTGTACCAACCCCCATGATTGCGTTTTACAAACTGAGCGGATTGACCGCTCTTTTTCCCCGTTCAAAGACGTTTGGCCGTTATTACCTCGGTCATCTCGATAAAAATAAACCACATCAGATAGAGGTTCTCACAGGTGCATTTTTCTTTGCCAGAAAAGAGGCACTTGACAAAGTCGGATGGTTTGATGAATCATTTTTTATGTACGGTGAAGATATTGACCTTTCATGCCGTTTACTGCAAAATAATTATACTGTTCATTACCACCCGGGTACTTCCATTATTCATTATAAAGGTGAAAGCACCAGAAAGTCAAGCATAAACTACGTCCTGATATTTTACCGGGCAATGGCAATTTATGCCAAAAAGCATTTCAACTCACCCGGTACTTTCCTGCTGGTATTTCTGCTTTTTATCGCCATTTATTTCAGGGCCGGACTGTCTATCTTCAAAAGATTATTCAGCCGTTTACTGGTGCCTGCACTTGATGCAGCGGTTATTTATGCGGGCTGGCTGATCATACCGGCGGCCTGGGAACAACAAATTTCTGCAACAGGTAAAGGTTATCCCTCTGAAAACCCCACCGTAATAATCCCTGCACTTATACTTATATGGATCCTCTCAATTTACCTTTCAGGTGGTTACAGGGTACCGTTTGGTATTGTGAAAGCTCTGCGGGGGATCTTTTACGGGAGCCTGTTAATATTGATAATATATGGAATGCTGAGCGAGGAATGGTACCTGAAACTGATGACAATAGTCCCACTGGCCCTGTGGGTCGGTCTGGGAACTATCATAACAAGAGTTTTAATATCCTATACCAGAAAAAGATTCAATTGACCTGTGATTCCGGATTTTCAGAATAATTAGCAGGACCTGCATTGCGAACTGAACAGTTTTTGGTTAATTTTGTTTGCTTGTTCACAATAAGTAAGAATTTCAGTCATGGCTAAAATTGAGCTCTTATTACCTGCGATGGGTGAAGGAATAATAGAGGCCACAATAACAAAATGGCTTGCAAAGGAAGGCGAAATGGTTGAAGAAGACCAACCACTGCTTGAAGTGGCCACAGATAAAGTAGACTCTGAGATCCCTTCTCCCGTTAACGGTGTTCTGTCAAAAATTTTAATGGCCGAAGGTGAGGTGCCTTCAGTAGGGAGTCTTCTTGCCGAGATTGAAACAGGAGGAGAATCAGAAGATCCGGATCGCGAGGAGGTAATTAATGAAGTGACACGAATTACTGAGAAACCGGATCAGGAAACTTTATCGGCAGAAAATGACAAGGCGTTGAAGCCTGGTTCACAACCTGAGCAGATGCCAAGGCATACATCCTCCGGAAAATTTCTGACACCACTGGTCAGGAGTATTGCTGTGAATGAGAATATACCGGTTTCTGAACTCGATTTAATAGATGGAAGTGGTGACGGCGGCAGAATTACCAGGGAGGATATACTGACCTACCTCCGGAAACGGATGCCCGAAGGAGAGGCCAGCCAGGAGTATTTATCCGAAACAGTTTCCGATCAGGAAGATGCTCCGGCAATGCAGGCAAAACCGGATCATAAACAATCGGAAGCAGATCCTGATGAACAACCACATCATCAGCCAGTCCCCCGGCAACAATCAGAAACAACTACAGGAAAAGGTGACAGGCTGATCGAGATGGACAGAATGAGAAAGCTGATTGCCGGTCATATGGTTGCCTCAAAGCAAACATCACCGCATGTAACATCATTCATTGATGCTGATGTTACCGGTCTGGTCAGTTGGAGAGAAGCCAACAAAGAGGAATTCCGGAAACGTGAAAACCAGAAGATGACCTACACTCCCGTTTTTATAGAGGCTGCTGCCAGAGCAATTCGCGACTACCCGGGAATAAACGTTTCAGTTGAAGGCACAACCATTATTATGAAAAAAAACATAAATATTGGTGTGGCAGTGGCATTGAATGACGGAAATCTGATAGTGCCCGTAATTAAAAACGCCGATGATAAAAGCCTCACCGGCCTTATCAAAGCGGTTAATGATCTTGCCGGAAGGGCCAGAGTAAATAAACTTGAGCCAAATGAAATCAGTGGTGGCACCTTTACTATAACCAATTTCGGAACTTTTGGAAATATTTCCGGAACCCCGATAATAAACCAGCCGGAATCAGCAATTCTGGGTGTGGGTGCAATAACAAAAAAGCCCGTTGTTATGGAAACCCCCATGGGGGATGTTATCGCGATCAGACATATCATGACACTGTCTCTTTCCTACGACCACAGGGTAGTAGACGGGGCGCTTGGAGGCATGTTCCTGAAAAGAATTGCAGAATACCTGGAATCTTTCGACACCAGACGGAAAATTTAATTGCATGCCATAAAAAGTGTTCTCAAGATTAAAATTTGACTTCGTCCATTTTGCATGCAGATCACAATTTTCTGCAGAAATATAAATGAGTTGCAAAATTCATG
>SLKJ01000190.1 GCA_007134675.1 Bacteroidales bacterium | reverse complement strand
GGGCAATGACGCTGATCACTCATCAGTTGCTCCCTGAACTGAAATCCCACAAAAAAGCATGGATACTGAACGTTTCAAGTATTGCTTCCTTCTGTCCAATTGGCTATAAAACAATTTATTCGGCCTCAAAGGTCTTCACCCTTTATTTTACCAGGGGTCTCCAACAGGAGTTAAGGGGGAGCGGTGTTTTTGCAAGCGTTGTTCACCCCGGCCCTATGGCGACAAGCAGCCTGATCTTAAAAAGAATCGACAGTCATGGTTTTTTAGGAAAAATGGGGCAACTCAGTCCCCAATACGTAGCGGAAAGATCGATAGAACTTCTGTTTAAAAGAAAAACGGTTATTATACCCGGATGGTTTAATCGCCTTTACTGGTATGTGGTGAAAGCAACTCCTTCATATATAAGATTGCCAATGATTACCAGAAGGATCAGAAGAGAACTGACTGACACTGAATAATAAACCGGTCATGACCAGGGTACTTGTTACAGGTGCAAACAGTTTTCTGGCCGGTAATGCCATTACCGGGCTTCTCAGGCGTGGTTATATGGTCAGGGGAATGCTAAGAAAAACATCCCGTCTGATGATCCAGCATTCAAATCTCGAACATTTTTATGGCAATATTACCGATGAAAAAGATGTCATGGAGGCAGCAAAAGGCTGTGAAATTATTATTCATATAGCCGCAATTACAGATCAATCCATCGCAGATTACTGCATGTATGAAAAAGTAAACATAGGCGGGACCAGGAACATCATAAAAGCATCACTTGCGAATAAAGTCAGGAAAGTTGTTTATGTAAGTACAGCAAACGTATTCGGTTATGGTACCAAAGATGTGCCGGGAGATGAAACCCGCCCCATGAAACCACCTTTTACCGGATCGGGATATGCAGTCAGCAAGGCCGAAGCACAACAACTGATAATGAAGGAACTCCGTGGGTCAGGTACGGCTGTAACAGTAGTTAACCCGACTTTTATGATCGGGCCCTATGACCATAAAATAAGTTCCAACCGGATCATACTCAGGGCTGCCGGAAGAAGGATCCTGTTCATACCTCCGGGAGGAAAAAACTTCATACATGTAAGGGATGCCGCAGCAGGTATCTGCAATGCAATTGAGCATGGAAATGATGGTGAAAGCTATATCCTGGCAAATGAAAACCTTACCTACAAAGAATTTTACTTAAAAATGTCGGTGATCACAAAACAAAATCCAATATTTATAACAATTCCGAAATATCTGCTTCTTCTGGCAGGACTGGCAGGTGAAATAGCAAGGTCTGCAGGAATAAATACCGAATTATGTATTACAAACATGAAGATCATCAGCCTGGGAAACTACTATTGTGCCGGTAAGGCATTGGTGTTTTTGAATCTCCCGCAAACACCTACAGAAAAAGCTATTGAAGAGGCAATTTCATGGTTCAGAAACAACCATCCCGTTCCAACCTTTTCCTGATTTAATTCGTTATTATTATGATGAGTTATCATCCAGCCATAAAAGATAAGTTATGAAAAGGTTATTGCAATATTTTCCAGGCATTTTACTGCCGCTTTTGATCTTTATGATCATGCTGTCATCATGCCGTAAAGATGAACTCACACTTCCTGCAAAGGTATTTTTTGAATTCGAGCTTATAACTTACGAGGAAGAAAATAATCTAAAAAGAGGTGGACCGCCGGAAGATCTTCCTTTTGGTACACCATTTAAAAAAATGACCATCGACCGGGGCACTCTTGTAATTGAATCAATTGCCTTTGACGGGCGAAGGGATGAAGGCCGTGATGTATATTTCAGTTCTGACCTGGCAATACCCATCATAGTAGACCTTGAGAGCGGAAAAACCAATCAGGAGATCGGTTTCGATATTCCACAGGGCGTTTATAACAGGGTGGAACTGTTCCTTGATTTGGGAAGTGAGGATAATGTATCACTGGTGCTGGAAGGAAGTATCAGAAACAGGCAGTCGGTTGAGATACCTCTCAGGTTTGAATACCGGTTCCGGGAGTGGATCAGGATAATGGCAGAATCCGGCAACCAGGCCGATAAAATAGTTCTCAGGAAGGATACCCCCTCCAGGGCAAGAATAGTCATAGATGCACCGGCAGTTTTTCAGTTTGCAAACCTGGGAAGGCTTCAAACTGCAACTATCGCAATCAGAGATGGCGATGGTGAGGAATTATTAATTATTTCAGATGTGATCAACACTGATATTTTCAATTCAATGGTAACCAGGCTTGAAAAATCGTTCAAAGTAATTTTTGATTGAACCATATTTAATGACTAAAGGAGGATTTAACGAAGAGGTTATACTTACAGGTTGCAGGAAAAACGACAGACGGTCGCAGGAATCGCTGTACAGGCATTTTGCAAAAAAGATGTATGCAATCTGTCTGAGTTATGCCGGCGAAAGGCCTATGGCACAGGATATACTCCAGGAATCCTTCATAAAAGTCTTTAAAAACATAAAGCAATATAAAAACGATGGGGCTCTTGAAGGGTGGATAAGAAAAATAGTTACAAATACAGCCATTGATCATATCCGCAGGAGAAAATGGACGGATGAATATAATAAAGTGGATCAGAATGATCCCGGAATGCATATCAGTAATGCAGCGATGAATATAATCGGCTTTAACGAGTTAATGAAACAGGTCGGCCGTTTGCCTGAGGGTGCCAGACTGGTTTTTAACCTATATGCACTTGATGGCTTTACCCATAGGGAGATAGCCGAAAAACTTGAAATAACAGAAGGAACCTCTAAATCTCAGTTTAACCGGGCCAGAAAATTGCTGATAAATTTTATAGGAAATATGAATTTATGATATGGATTTTTTAAAGTGGTATAAAAAAACAGTCGAATCAGCTGATCCCGAGCCTCCTGCCGTAATTTGGGAGGAGATCCGGAATGAGCTTGATGTGGATACCGTCTGGTATAAGATTGAGAAAGACCTTCCGGCAGACAGAAGAAAAAGGATACTGTTCATGATGGCTGCGGCCGCATCAATTTTACTGATAATTGGTGTGGGTACATTCCTGTATCTTAATTCCGGGGTTCAGGGTTCAGGCATACCTATGTCACATATTGAGCATCATCAGGGTTTTATTAGGTATACAGGGAGTGAACCATCATTTCAAACCCGCCTTGCAGTGGCTCTCGAATTTCCGGACGCACGCCATATTCCTTATGCTGAAGATGGATCAATCATCCAGGCTGCAGGCCGGAGTGTTTATTCAGGTGAGGGCCTTTACCCATTGCAGGGCCTCAGATACACATCTGATTTATTGGAATATGACCTTCAATTGCATGCCGGCCGGGTTACTGCTGCCGGGGAAGAAAACAGATCACACCGGAAGGTATTATCCGCAAAAGGTTATTATGCCGGTCTCTCCGGAAATCTTGCAAATACCTGGTTGCTGAATAATAAGACATTGCAGGGCCTGAGAAGTGATGATTTAACTGCCTCCCTTCCTTCATTCGGTTATAGTTTCGGGATTATGGCAGGAAAAAATATTGCCGGAAACCTTGACATACAGGCGGAAATTCATTTAATTTCCCTTACCCGGCAAAACTATAATGAATATCTGCATGGAAAATACATAAACAATAACATGCAGTTTAACTATTCCAGCCTTAGTCTTTCCGGAAGATGGTATTTATCAGGGCACGAAAAACCCGGGAGGCACTCAATAATACTGGGAGCATATGCGGGGTTACTCAGAAACGCAAAGCAGGATTTGAACGGAGAAACAATCTCCCTCAGGCAGGATTACGATCCGATCGATTTTGGAGTAATTACCGGATACGAATACCATTATCCGGTGGGAAACGGTATTTTTCTTGGAACAGGGTTTCAGACAAGATTCGGGTTGAACAACATCTTCTCGGGTAACGACCTGATACCTTACTATCTTAACAATACCCGCAATGCTTCAATAAATATAATTCTTTCCGTCAGATATAACCTGAATTAGTTTCCCTGTCATTCCAACCTTTTCATTTCCGGTAACGTCTTGAAAACAGAAGCAATGCAAATGACGTATTGGTATCTTCAGAGCAAAACGTATTATTTATTAACATAAAACCATAAAATCATGAAGCGAACATTATTTGTATTTTTAGCTGTAGTACTGCCGTTTTTTATTTTTACAGCGTGTGACAAGGAGAATGGAAATACCGGCACACTCAACCTTTCGATCACTGATGCACCTGTAGATTCTGATGGAATTACCGGGGTATTTATCACCGTAACGGAAATCCAATATCATACACATGAAAATAATTGGAAGATTTTTGAGGATTATGAGGGCCCGAAAACATTTAACCTTCTTGACCTTCAGAGGGGAGATTCAGAACTGCTCGGCAGCTTCGAACTGGAAGCAGGAACATATACCCAGATAAGATTCATGCTGGATGCTCCCGTTTATGGTGCCGGACAACATTCAAATCCCGGCTGTTACCTTGAATTTGAGGACGAGACAACAACAAACCTTTTCGTACCAAGCGGTGCGCAGACCGGATACAAAGCAGTCGGAACATTTACGGTGCCAATTAACGGCTCGGTCGATGTTACGGCAGACTTTGACGTAAGAAAATCAGTTATCAGGGCAGGCGCCTCCGGTAAATACCTGCTCAAACCAACTATCCGACTTGTAGTTGATAACCAGAGCGGACAGATTGCCGGAGAAGTAACGAATATACCCGACCTGCGTAATATTGTAGTTTACGCCTATGCCGGGAACACTTACGATGACTCAGAAGCCGAAGATCCCTCTGATGAGGAGATTCGGTTCCCAACTGCCATAAGCAGCGACATGGTTGATGAAAACGGGGAGTACCACCTTGCATACCTTGCACCCGGCACATATGAACTGGTTGT
>SLKJ01000176.1 GCA_007134675.1 Bacteroidales bacterium | reverse complement strand
GTATCGGAACCTCGGTAAGAGTGGCAAAATACATAAAAGCGCCGACCAGTGAGGCGAAAAAATTGCTCCAAAGCGAATTCCCTCCAACAAGTGAGCTTATCCAGTGATCAGGGATGATACCCGCAAGTTCGGTATCGCCGTGCGTTGAACCAAGAAGAAAACCGGCCACAATAACACCGAGGGCAAGCAGAGGTATGATCTGTTTGGTAAAATCCCAGGAAGCGATGGTCCACTCCCGGTTTTCATCGTCACTTGTGAGGGTTATCACAGCCAGGGCTGCAATAGCCACCACGAACGGGATCATCGGACCTGCAAAAAGAAGGGAGGCAAGAACAACTGTCAATACGGAGGCAGCAACTTTCCAGAAGGAGATTTTCAGCACTCTGACAAGTGAATATGCCAGAACCAGTCCGAAAAATCCTGTTATATACCATTTATTCGACCATATGAAATACCATCCGCCGCTGTCCACACCCTCTGCAGGTCTCCCCCAGTTTGCAAAAACCAGGATCAGCACCAGCGCAAAAAAGTGAAGTGCAGTCTGCCACATTGGGCGTTTTTCTATTGGAGGTGCAATATTCATCTGACCCTCCTCCTTATCTTTCTCTTCCCTTCTGAAGATCCAGGCCATCATCAACCCTATCACAACAGCAAACACCACAGCCCCGGCCACCCGTGCCAGTCCCAGTTCCCATCCGAGTATCCGGGCAGTCAGGATAATAGCAAGGATATTAATGGCCGGGCCTGAATAAAGAAAAGCAATCGCAGGACCAAGTCCGGCACCTCGCTTGTGGATGGAAGAAAACAGGGGTAATACGGTACAGGAGCATACGGCAAGTATTGTACCCGACACCGAGGCAACAGAATATGCAACCCATTTTCCGGCCTGCGCACCGAAATACTTAATTACAGATCCCTGGTTGACAAAAACAGCAATTACTCCGGCAATGAAAAACGCAGGGATAAGGCACAGTATAACATGCTCCTGAGCATACCAGCGAACCAGATCGAGGGCGGCTGCGACGGCCTCTCTGAAGCGTGCACTTTCAAGTGGCATAAAGAAAGCCAGCAGGAAAAAAAGTATTAGCCAGAATAATTTTTTCAGCTCAACTTTCCAATCCATATTAAAAGAAGGTTTATTCAGGATACCCCATAGTCTGGGATAAAATGACCCTTTGCGCTGGCCTTAACCTGAACACCTCACGCATTTTATCCCTGTCCACCTGTCCCAGTACACAGGTGCCGAGACCTTCAGATGCACAAAACAGGTAAACATTCTGCGAAATGAAACCAACATCAGTTGCTGAATAAAAATCCCGGATTTCATCACTGGCATCGGGCATCCTGTCATAATCAGCCACATAAATCAAATTGAGTGGAGCAGTGTGCACAAAATCCTGTCTGCCGGCATATTTTCTTTTATCTCCGGAGCCCTTTTTCAATAATTGATGGTTTTCGGCGTCATAAATATACCAGCCGTCGGCCGTTACCACATAAATATCAAATTCCCTCCAGTCACGTGCCGTTGGAGCCGTTCTTTTTCCATCATCCCTGTTGACACCAAACGAGGCCCATAATAAATTTGAAATAGTCCGGATATCAAGTTCCTGACTGGTGTATTCACGGATAGTCTGCCGGAGATTCAGAGCTTCCATAAGAGGCATACCTCCTGTTTTCTGAGGTTCGGGAAGGATAACTGTTTCAGTAACCTGGCTGAATGCAAGGCTTACAGAAACCGTAACGAATAATAGAATGGCACAGATCTTTTTTTGCATAACTTCAATAAATTGATTTTAAGATTATTTTGGATACCTAATATACCTGCTTCATAATCTACGGCTTATCATCAAAGGCCAGCAATTTTTTTATCTCTTCAATCGAAGCGGTACGGCCTTTCAGCATTACCTTGCCGTCTACCACCATTGCAGGGGTAATGGCTATACCATATTTCATGATCTCCATTATATCTTCCACTTTGGTAATGTCAGCATCATATCCAAGCTCTTCAACAGCATTTCTTACAGCCTGTTCTAGTTTTTTACATTTTGCACATCCGCTGCCCAGTATTTTAATTTCCATAGCAGAAAAATTCTAATTATTTATAATTCGTTGTTCGTTGTTCGTTGTTCGTTGTTCGTAAAACAACGTACAAATATTTTAAATGTTTCGCACTTTTCAAAACATATATTAATTTTTCCGGCTCAGGTATTATAAAACAACCTGAACAGTCTCTGAACCTCTTCCCAGGTTTTCCTGTTCAGGCAGTATTTGATCCTGGGTGGTTTAATCTCTCCCTGTATAAGTCCCGCTTCTTTAAGCTCCTTAAGATGCTGGGAAAGGGTGGATTTGGCAATGGGCAGTTCCTGCGCCAGGTCACCGCTATAGCAGCATGACTGTTTTCTTAGAAGATCAACAATGTAAACTCTTACAGGGTGGCTGAGAATCTTTGCATACAAAGCAACCTGTTTTTGTTCTTCTGTAATGAATACTTTCCTGGCCTTCATATAGATAATAATATTAGGTAAATACTTCTTTCAGCACTGACAAAGACTTCACCTGTCCCATCCCCGGAAGATGAAAACGGTAAAAATCAAGTATGCCCGTCAACAGAATATTTCTCATTGCCCCGTTTAGCTTCACTTTATCCATTTCCTCGAAAGAGAACCCCATTAAAACAGGCAAGAACCTGCTTGCAGGAGGAGCTAAGAAATAGGGATGCAGGGGTCTGGTTTCGGTAAAAACAGCATTTTCAATATCAAAATATTCTCTTGAAGAGGTATAGTTGTTTCGCGGGAAAAATCCAAGATGGCGGGTCAGTCCCACTAAAAAAAGCAGATGAAAACTGGCATAACCCCTTTCGGAGAGATCAAATATCTTAACCGAGTTAAGAAGATAGGAAAATAATGGTAAATTGGACTCCTGCTCCTGCAAGGTTCTGTATAGGACCTCTGCCAGAAATAATGCTACTGCATTTTTCACCGGGTCATAGGGTATGGAAGAAAAGCTCTCATGTATTTTTATCTCTTTTACTCTCTGTAAATCCCTTGCCTGTTTGATATAAACCTCCATTTCAAGTATTGAAAGGTGCTGCAGAAGATTGATCCTGACGGAAGACTTTTTTCCCCTGGTACCACTCAGAAGAAAGGAAAGGCGTCCGAAAGCCTCGGTATATATATGACTTATAACACTGTTATCAGTGTATTTTATTGTATGCAATACGAGTCCCCGGGTCTTCTGGATCATATCAGTGAATAAACATCAATTTGGTGATATGTGTTTCCATACCGTCAGCACTTGAAACAAAAACCAGGTAAACACCTGTCTGAACATGCCGCCCCCTCGAGTTACGACCATCCCATGTTGCCTGTCCCCCAAGGGAAACAGTTTCATATACCAGATTACCGGTAATATCCGTAATCTTAACGATGGCATCCTTTACAAGACCTGTGATTGTTATCGGACCATTGTAATTCTCCCTGACCGGATTAGGGAATACATAAACATTACTGAAAAAATCACCTCCTTCAGTTGCATCACTCCTGAATGAGACCACACCTGCAGGAGTACCGAAAAACACCTCCCCTGATGAAGGATCTATTGCAATATCAGTAATATTATTGTCCGGCAGGGGACTGTTTTGACGGGTAAAATGGTGTATCTGCCTGGTGCCGTCTGCAGAAACAAGAAAGGCACCTGATTTTTCAGTACCGAACCATTTCCTGTCCGCTCCGTCCACCGCAATTGCAGTAACAGTTTCGTTATTCAGAAGATACCCGAGCTCCTCATCCCTTCTGCCTTCAACAATAATCCGACGTGCAAAAAAATTATCCTGAGTAAATACCCTTGAAGGATTATAGTATACAACCGGACCAACATTTGTCCCTACCCATATGTACCCGTTATGGTCTTCTGCAATTGAAAAAACCTCATTGCTGATCAGCGAATTGTTTTCATCAGTTATGTTTAACCTGCGAGTCTTATCATCTGATGTTTCGTCAAGATCCTGATTGTTGTCAAATACAAAAAGTCCTCCCCCTCTTGGAAGCAGAACCCATTTTTGTCCAAGCCTATTGATAATCAGCTCTCCTAGATGGTCGTGATTTATAAAACCTGAATAAGGAAAAGAGATCCATTCGCCATTTTCTTTTTTCACTGAAACAGGATCAGATACACTTGTGTTGGTAAGCCATAAATTATTATTCCTGTCAAATGCAATACCTCCTATACGTATATAGTTTCCCGGGATTATTGACCTGAGAGTGCTGTTGGATTCATTATATTGCCTGTAAAAATTCCCTTCACGATATTCAATCACACCATAACCCCAGGTTGAAACAAAAATCCTTTCAGGATCTCCAGGATGCTCTATTACGTTTATCACATCCCTGATATCGTAGTTAAGCGTACTACTCCATGATCCGCTTCTCAGAATGCTGAATTCCCCGTTTTGCCAGATATTGCCCAAGGCCGCATTATAACCGCCGGCAGCGAAATATGCACGTTCTGGATAAGCCCTGATGGAAAAAACACGGTTTGACCAGGGTCCGTCAGGAGTAAGTACATTATAACTATCACCTGTCCCCCGAACCAACCCGTGAAGCCGGTCCGCTATCCAGACCCTGCCCTCCTCTTCGACATGAACATCCCTGACAGCCAGTCCCCACCAACCATAATCATCAATTCTTTTGAGCAATGCCGGACCGGAGGTGAAAATTTCGGCATTAGTCTGATTTATTAACGAGAGGTAATCTCCGGAAACTTTCAAAAGCAAAGGACTGGTTGAGGGTTCAGCAAAATATTCCCATGAATTATCACTTATAATATAAGAAACATACCTGCCTGATCCATCTATCTGAACGGCAAATAGTTTTCCATCAAACCAGGCAACAGAGGTAAACACAGACGCGGCTTCAGGCAGATAATTCAGCAGTTCCCAATATGAAAAATCAAGCAAATTGGGTGCATCTATTTCAGCCCTGTACAGCCCTGATGATGTTGCAGCATAGAGAAATTCACCATCAAAAGCCATATCATTTATGGCAAGTCTTAAACCTGCCTCTCCAAGAAAATAGGTTTCACTTATTTCATTTCTATCCAGGTTAACAACCACAATACCAAAACTGCATGAAAGATAAGCTCTGGTACCTACAACCATAATATTATTAATACTTTTACTCCCTGGAACAGAACTTCTCAAAATATCAGAGAGATTAGTTATTTCTTTGCCGCTTATAATATCAAGATTCCCGTTTGAATACCCTACGATAAGAAGCTGATTCTGATCAGACCATTTTATACTGCTGATATTGATATCTGAAAGGCCATTCACTTTGGAGAGTTTTTCAAGGCTGTTGTCGTCTTTGTTATATACTATCATCCCTGCGCCGGCAGCACAGAAGACCTGGTTACCAGAAACAGCAACATGTGTGGCACGTTTGTAGGACAGATGATCACGCCACGCACCAATAGGGATGTTTCCTGAAACATCCGGAAAACACAGAACTATAAAAACAGAAAAAGTGAAGGCACGATTCATATCTATCTTTACAGGCTAATTAAAGATTGTTACCGACTAAATCAGGATTTCCTTCCAAATATGATACCAGTTTTCTGAAAGCTATTGCGCGATGACTAATCCTGTTTTTTTCTTCAAGGCTCATTTGAGCAAAAGTTTTGCTCTGTCCCTCTGGAATAAAAACCGGATCATATCCGAATCCGCCCTCCCCCCGCTTTTCGCTGGTAATTTTGCCCTTTACAATACCCTCAAACAGTATCTCCTTACCACCAAAAACCAAAGAGATTACAGTCCGAAACCTGGCCTTTCTGGATTTCCTTCTATCCATAAGCTTAAGGAGTTTCTGAATATTTGCCTCTGTCAACTTCTTTTTATCCGTAAAACGAAAAGGACTGTCCATTTCTGCAAACCTTGCGGAAAAAACTCCGGGCTTATTATTGAGAACCTCCACCTCAAGACCGGTATCATCAGCAAAACAATCGACCAGGAACCTGTCGTATATATAAAAAGCTTTTGCCGATGAATTCCCTTCAAGCGTCGGACTGGTTTCAGGAATTTCTCCATCAAAACCTATATCTTTCAAGCTTCTAAGCTTTAGATGCTCTCCCAGAAGACTTCTTATCTCCTTTAACTTACCGGGGTTGTTTGTTACAAAAATCAGTTCCATAAAAATAATCATTAAATCCAAAAAAAAACAAGGATGCATAATCCTTGTTCAGATCCGAAAGATCCGGCTGCTTCCCATCATAGCAGACTCTAACCGTCAAAACAGAATAGGATCAAAGTTGTCAGCCACCCATTGCGGCAAACCCTCCCGTTGTCAATCCGACACGTGGATTAATGCACATAACCGGAATTTTGGCGCTGTTAGCAATGATAAACTGTTCATCAGCACCCATCACATAATCAGTCAGACCAATGTTTTTTGTGGTCATAGTAATAATCAGATCTGCATTTATCCTGGTTGCATAATCAATCGTCTCCTTTGCAAATGATTTCTTACCGGGAGCAGTAATGATATCATACTTTACATGTCGCTGATCAAGAATTTTTTTTGTGAATAAAATATTGTTAGTCACACCCCTATGCAATCTCCTGTCAGATTTTTCAGTCTTAATTATATGTATCTTCGAATTAAAATGCTTGTAAAGGTATACGAGCCAGTTAACTTTTTCCTTATCCTCCTTGCGAAAGTCGACCGGAAAGACTATATGCTCAAAGTTATTATCTAAAGGTGGTGATTGAACAACAACAAATGGTACTTTTGAATTAACAATTACCTTCAGCGCCCAGCTGCCTGTAAGCTTTTGCATTCCAACCATCCCATGAGTTCCCATAACTACCATTTCAGCATCTATTTCATCTGCAATCTCTCCGATGCCAGTAAATATGGTACCAGGTTTCACTATAACTTTTGGCTTGATATTGAACTTCTTAAATGCCTCAACTGCATACACATCGAGAATTCCTTTAAGCTTCCCAACTTCATCTTTCTTTTTGGCAAGATGTGCAAGATATACAGGATTGCCATCAATCTTTGCAATTTTTACGGCATGCTCAAGAGCATATTCAGCTACCTGGGTAAAATCCCATGGAACCATTAAAGGTTTGATTGTACCTTCCATACTATATATAAATTAAATTGATACTAAAAGTAATTTATCAATAAAAAAACCTGTTACATTTTAAGATAAATATACCAATAATCGGTGAAAAAACACAAAACTACGTGTAATCAACCAAATATAATTATAAAAATACAATAAATTACTTTTCCGTGTTATTGTGTGCATTTTTTTACCTGCTGAGGTACCGGTAAAAAGCCAAATTATAATACTCCTGGAAATGTGAAGATTGATCCTGCATCTTTGCAGAGGACAACAGGTCAGTTTTTGCATTGATGTTTCTTTTATTATGTTTAAATTTGACCCAAAAATCAGATATCATGGATAGTACTACGGACTGGAAAAATCTTCCTTTTGGATATGTGAAAACGGATTGTAATGTTCGATGCTACTACAGGAATGGTACGTGGAGTGACCTTGAAATATCATCAAAAGACCATATAGACATACATATAGCAGCTACCTGCCTTCACTATGGTCAGGAGGCGTTTGAAGGTATGAAGGCGTTCATGGGAAAAGACGGGAGATTAAGGCTTTTTCGCTGGCAGGAAAATGCAAAAAGGATGACCGAATCAGCTAAGGGAATATTCATGGCCACCGTACCGGAATTACTGTTCAAAGAAGCTATTATAAAGGCCGTGCTGATGAACAAAAGATTTGTACCTCCCTACGGAACAGGTGCAGCGCTCTATATAAGGCCATTGCTATTAGGCACCGGTCCGCAGATCGGAGTAAATCCTGCGAACGAATATTTATTCACAGTATTTGTTACTCCGGTCGGACCCTATTTCAAACAGGGATTCAAGCCTGTTAAAATTGCAATAGTAAAAGATACCGACAGGGCGGCTCCCCTGGGAACCGGCAACATAAAAGTAGGAGGTAACTACGCAGCCAGTCTGCGAGGTGTAATGAAAGCCCTGAATGCCGGGTGTAGCTCTCCTATGTATCTTGATGCCAAGGAGAAACGATATATTGATGAGATAGGGGCAGCTAATTTTTACGGTATTAAAAACAATACCTACATAACCCCGAAATCGGACTCTATCCTGCCATCAATAACAAATAAGAGTATTATGACAATCGCTGAAGACATGGGATTGAAGGTTGAGCGTCGTCCGGTTGCAATTGATGAACTTGAAACTTTTGAGGAGGCAGGTGCTTGTGGCACTGCAGCCATTATTGCTCCGATAGGTGAGGTGCACGACCTTGAAACAGGTAAAACCATAATATATTCCAAAGATGGCAAGCCCGGACCTGTTTCAACATCCATATACAACCGCCTGTTGGGAATACAATTTGGCGATGAGGAAGATAAATTCGGATGGACAGAGATAATTGACTGAATTAAAAAACAGGAAATACTTTAATATAATTATCTGATTTTTACATATCAAAAACAATCTGAAAAACAGAACTTCCTGCAAATGAGAGAATCTAAAGTAGTTAAGCGAAGGTTAAGAAGCTCTTACTTTATATCTATAATAAGCATCGCGTTGCTTCTGTTCATGGTGGGTCTCATGGGACTGCTTATCCTGAATGCCAGGAACCTCTCGGAGTACGTCAAGGAGAACATAGGGTTTTCAGTTATTCTTGAAGAGGATGTAAAGGAGGTGGATATCATCAGGATCCAGAAAAATCTTAATGCAACCGACTATGTCAAATCAACTAGATATATTACAAAAGAAAGAGCTGCCAGTGAACTGGAAGAAATGCTTGGAGAGGATTTTATAAGCTTTCTCGGTTTTAATCCGCTGCTTCCGTCTATCGAAGTAAACCTGTATGCTGCTTATGCAAACCCCGACAGCATATTGATAATAGAAAAAGATATTGAGCAGTTTTCTCATGTAAAGGAGGTTTACTATCAGAAATCCCTGGTTCACCTGGTTAATGAGAACATCAGGAAAATAAGCATCATTATTACCATTTTCAGTCTTATGTTGTTTCTTATCTCACTTTCCCTTATCAATAACACCATCAGATTATCAGTTTACGCGAGGCGGTTCATAATAAACACCATGAAGCTTGTGGGAGCAACCAATTCATTTATAAGACGGCCTTTTCTTTTCAAAAGTGCTGCCCATGGTTTGTATGCTGCCATTTTTGCAAATGCCCTTATGCTGGGATTAATATATATGGCCCGGAAAGAATTTGCCGAGCTGTTCGGATTTCATGACCTGCAAACAATTGGACTGCTGTTCATATCAATAATATTACTTGGTATAATAATCAACTGGATATCCACCTTTTTTGCGGTTACCAGGTTCCTTAGAATGAAAACAGATGATCTCTATTATTAAAAACTGATGCTACAACTTCAGATAATATAATACCTAAACATTAATGGCACAAAAAAAGAAAGAAAAACCAAAACCCTTTGATTTTCCATTTGCAAGAGAAAATTACCGGCTTTTGATAATCGGTGTGATTATCGTTGTTGCCGGATTTATTCTTATGATTGGAGGAGGATCGGATGATCCTGACGTATTTAATCCCGCCATTTTCAGCTTCCGCCGGATAACACTGGCCCCTCTGGTCGCACTATTCGGTTTTATATTCATAATCTATGCAATTATGAAGCAACCATCGGAAAAAACACTGGATAAATAACAATCCCCTTTTTAATTTCCTAAAATGACATGGATTGAAGCATTGATACTCGGCCTGCTACAGGGACTAACTGAATTTCTGCCCGTTAGCAGCAGCGGTCACCTGGAATTGGGGAAAGCAGTTCTGGATATCGAAGCAAAGGAGAACCTTACATTCTCAATAATTGTTCATGCAGCAACCGTACTGAGCATAATAGTAGTTTTTTTCAGGGATATCCGTGAGCTGGCATCGGGAATCTCCAGATTTGAGTGGAATGACTCAACAATATATTCTGCCAAAATATTGATTTCAATGATCCCTGTGGGCATTGTGGGTATTTTCTTTATGAGTGAAGTTGAAAGTGTATATACCGGTAATATTGTCTTTGTAGGCAGCATGCTCCTGATCACTGCGAGCTTATTGCTGCTGACCTACCTGGCAAAATCGAGGGACAAGGATGTGACCTACAGGGATGCATTTATTATGGGGTTGGCACAGGCATTTGCTGTTCTGCCAGGCATCTCACGTTCAGGAGCAACAATTGCAACAGGATTGTTCCTTGGTGTGAGAAAAGATCTTGTGACAAGATTTTCATTCCTGATGGTGCTCATACCCATCATTGGAGCAACATTTTTTGATATTATAAGGTCGAGTGATCCTGAAGCGGTTACGATAGGATTCATTCCGTTACTTATAGGCTTTCTGGCAGCATTTGTCAGCGGAGTGTTTGCATGCAGCGTAATGCTCAGGGTTGTGAGAAAAGGAAAATTGATTTATTTCGCAATTTATTGTATTTTCGTCGCTTCAATTGCCATATTCATGGGTTAATTTTCACAGATGACAGGTACGGAAATCAACACCGGACTTCTTAAAGGCGGTATAATCCTTATTAACAAACCTTATGGCTGGACCTCCTTTGATGCGGTAAACAAAATAAGATCCATTTTAAGAAAACATTACGGTATTCGAAAAATCAAGGTTGGACATGCAGGAACACTTGATCCTCTTGCCTCGGGACTGATTATTATTTGCACGGGAAGAATGACAAAAGAGATTCACAGCTTTCAGGAACTTGAAAAGGAATATATTGCTACTTTAATTCTCGGAAAAACTACCCCTTCATATGATCTTGAAACTTCCGTAGACAGGGAATATGATACGGCACATATAACAACCGGGCTTATTGAAAAATCCCTGGAAAAATTCACGGGAGAGATTGAGCAGATTCCACCTCTCTTCTCTGCAAAATTTATTGATGGTAGACGAGCCTATAAGATAGCCCGAAAGGGAGATAATATTGAATTACCTGCTTCCCGCGTCAGCATAAGGGAAATTGTTATTAAAAGATTTGAATTGCCAGAGCTTGAATTATCTGTATCGTGCAGCAAGGGAACCTACATAAGATCTCTTGCCCGTGATATCGGCCACGAATTAAAGAGCGGAGCATACCTGTCGGCATTGAAAAGAATCCGTATAGGAGATTATAAGCTCTCATCCGCTGTTTCGCCAGGGGAATTTGAACAAGATTTTCGCATAAATCAAACAAAATAAGCGTTATTACGTATAAAAGGAACTTTTATCTAAAAGCCAAGTTTATAATGATCATGGAGAGAATGAAATTATCTCGTTACAAGTATAGTTTACCGGAAACCCTCATTGCCAAATACCCCGTAGAGAACCGAGATGAGTCCAGGCTTATGGTGCTTTACCGGGATACCGGAAAAATTGAGCACAGAATATTCAAAGACATAGTGGAGTATTTTGGAGACCACGACGTAATGGTCTTTAACAACACAAAAGTTTTTCCCGCCAGGTTACTTGGTAATAAAGAGAAGACCGGTGCGGAGATAGAGGTATTCCTTCTCAGAGAACTGAACAGGGAGCAACGCCTGTGGGACGTTCTGGTTGATCCGGCCCGCAAGATCAGGATCGGAAACAAACTGTATTTTGGCGAAAATGATATGCTGGTAGCCGAAGTGATCGATAATACCACCTCAAGGGGAAGAACCCTGCGTTTTCTTTATGACGGGCCCTACGAGGAGTTCAAAAGCACCCTCTATAAACTGGGAGAAACCCCACTGCCCAAATTCATACGAAGGAATGTTGAACCTGAGGACAGGGAGCGATACCAGACCATCTTCGCCAAGCATGAGGGTGCAGTTGCCGCACCCACAGCGGGAATGCATTTCAGCAGAGAACTACTCAAACGCTTAGAAATCAGGGGGGTAAACATTGCCGAAGTAACACTTCACGTGGGACTGGGTAATTTCCGTACAGTTGATGTGGAGGATCTCACGAAGCACAAGATGGATTCAGAGCGGATAATAGTTACCGAGGAAGCAGCAGAAACAGTAAATGTAGCAAAAGAAAAAAGAAAAAATGTGTGTGCAGTCGGAACTACAGTTCTCCGAACACTTGAAAGTACCGTGTCAACAACAGGCCTGCTGAAACCTTATGACGGATGGACGAACAAGTTCATTTTTCCTCCCTATGAGCCAAGTGTCCCAACGTCAATGATATCCAATTTTCACCTGCCCCTTTCCACTATGCTGATGATAGTATCATCCTTCACCGGGTTCGAACCTCTTTTTAAAGCCTACAAACTTGCCATCAAAGAAAAATACAGGTTTGGGACCTACGGGGATGCCATGCTTATTCTTTAGCAGAGCAGCAACTGACCCTCTTCAGGTCATAATGCATATGGCTCATTTCAGGTATTATTTTACCCGAAAATAAAACTCTGTATATTATAACCTTTGGTGAGTTTTTGCGTACAAACACTTACATAAATCACAGAAGTATTGACTTTTAACTGTTTTTCCGATTGACAGGATTTTCCCATTCCGGATAACTAAGCTCAATAGGCTGTGAATATCAGCAATATACAATGACAAAATCACTGTATACATGCTGAGTTGTTGTCATTTTAAGAAACTAATTTTATTAAGTGATTCCAGGTACCGAAAATAGGCGAACAGTTTTTACTGAGAAATTCTCCTCCCTATACAGTCGAATCAGGAGGATTATGTTTGATTTTTCGGGACTGGTCAGGAAAACAGCCTTTTTGCAGTTACCTCGATCCTCTTCAGGTCCATCTTTGCTATATCCTCTAATACTTACTATCCTCCTCTCATCTTTTTCTATCAGCAGTTTCGGACAATACACCGCCGATTTTGATGCTGATGAAACTGAAATCTGCACATTTGAAGCAGTCACATTTACCAATCAATCCAGCGGTCCTCCACCACGAACACAGGTTGCATGGAGCTGGGAATTCGGAGAGGGAGCTGATCCTGCCACCTCTGATCAGGAAGGGCCACATTCAGTTACATACACAACCAGCGGCCCGAAAACGGTTAGACTCACAGTTACCTTTGATAATGATGAAGTTGCAATAGTTACCAGAACCGGTTATATTACAATAAACCCGCTCCCTGAAGTTTCACTTGGCTTCAATTACCATCGGACCATCACGATTAATCATAACCATGTTTACGGAGATGAGGACCTGATAGATTTTCCGCTGCTGGTAAATATTGACGCGGACAATGATCTGAGATCTTCTGCGAACGGAGGCAACATTCTGAACGAAAATGGCTGGGACATGGTTTTCACCGACGACCAGTATAACCGCCTCGACCATGAAATTCAGGAATATGACCCTGGTACCGGTAAACTGATAGCATGGGTGCGCATACCAGCTCTCCGGCACGATGAAAACACCGTCATACGCATGCTTTACGGGATGGAAGGTGTAACTGAAAACCCCTCCTCCGCTGACACATGGAGCGCAAACTACGCCGGAGTATGGCATCTTTCAGGTGAAGCAGGATACCCTGTCAGGGATGCAACCTCAAACAACAACGACGGGACCAATGCAGGGACTACCGATGCACCGGGGAAAATAGGCAGGGGCCGCAATTTTCATCAGCCCTTCGGACAATATATTGAAATTGATCCGGACGAAAGCCTAGAGCTGGATAATAATCAGGTAACCCTTCAGGCATGGGTGTATATTGACCAGGATGCCCCGGAAGATGCTCCCTTTATACTTAAAGGGCCTGCTTCAAACCAGGAGCGGTATATGCTGGGAATTGAAGAGGAAACAAACTTTATCAATACAAGGGTTACCACAACAAACGGCCATTTCAGGAATGATCATACTGAAGCCATTCCCATTGGAGAATGGACCCACCTTACCTTCGTATACGACGGGACCCTTGATGCCAATCCGCGAAAGTTTGTTTATAAAAATGGCGAACTTGTTGATGAAGAAGATGCAGATGGAACAATACTACATGATGCAGCTGACAAAATTTATATTGGCCGGAGGAATAACAATCGCTTTTTCCACGGAATACTCGACGAAATCAGAGTATCAAAGGTTCGCAAACCGGCCGGATGGATAAAGACCGAATTTGTAAATCAGAATGGCAGCGTTCCCTTCTACGCCATTACAGTTGAGGAACCTCTTGAGCAGCTTGAATCTGTTGGTATCTGTAACCTTCCTTTGATACTGGATCAGGGATATCCGGGCGGGGGTATTTACGAAGGAGAAGGTGTTTCTCTGAACGGGGGAACCCATGAGTTCAGCCCTTCTGAACCTGGAACCTATACCCTTACATATACTTATGCTGATGCAGACGGCTGCGAAAACAGCGCAGTTAAATATATCATGGTAACAGCCTCCCCATCACCCCCTTATGCTGAAAACGTTCAATCCTGCAATCCCAACATTAACAACCTAACAGCAACCGGAACAAATCTGAGGTGGTATACCGATACCGGGCTAAGCAACCTGGTTCATTCAGGTACACCCTTTTTGACCGGGCAAACATCCTTCGGCTCGCATACCTATTATGTGACACAAACCATAAACGGTTGCCAGAGCGATTACACTGCAGTTACACTGACGATAATTGACGGCAGTGAGCCTGTCATTACAGGCCAACCGGAGGCCGACCAGCAGGTATGTGCCGGCGAAGAGATTACATTTGCCGTTACTGCCGATAATGCCCTGATATATCAGTGGCAGCGGAACGGAGTTAACCTTGCCGACAATCATAACATAACCGGATCCACAACCGCCACACTCCGGATACGGAACGCCGGTTTATATGATGCCGGGGTGTACACATGTGTTGTGGCGAATACCTGTGGCGGCACACCATATTCTGAAACCAGCAACCCTGTGTCTCTTGCCGTAGATCCGTCAGCAGTGGTTACCTTTGGTTATGCCTGGGAAAAAGAGATCTCAATTAATGCTTCCGAAGTTTCCGGAGCAACTGATTTTGCAGATTTTCCCCTGCTGGTTAACATAACAGACGAAGATCTCAGGCATATCGCATCAGGTGGAAATGTTGAAAATATAAGGGGATATGATATTGTTTTCACCGGTAGTGACTACACTCCACTATATCACGAAATCGAGCATTACGATCCGGAGACAGGTGAATACATTGCCTGGGTGCGGATTCCAATCTTATCAGCAACCACCAATACTGAAATAAAGATTCTTTACGGCAATCCCTCCGTAACCGCAGATCCTTCGAACCTGGATACCTGGAATGAGGACTATGTGGGAGTATGGCATTTACATAATAATATTTACAGGGATGCCACCTCCAATCACCATGATGGGACAGCATACGGGATTAATAATATTGATGCGGTTATTGCAGAAGGGGGAGATTTCGGAACGGATTTCTCAGACCGCATTGAACTGGGAGGGATTGATGTTGATGGCACTGCTCTTACGCTTTCGGCATGGTTCAATTCCGGCATTATCAGCGACTCCCGAATAATCTCAAAGGCAAGCAGTACTAATGTCGGAGATCATCTTTGGGCGCTCCGAATAAATGGATCAGGGTATTTAAGTTTCAGGTTACAAACTTCAGGAACAACAACACTCGTATCTACTCCTGATCCTATTGCAGAAAACACAAATTATCACGTGGCTGCAGTATACAACGGCTCAAACATGCTGATATTTCTGGATGGCATGCAGGTTGCAAGCATTGGTAAAACAGGAAATATTAATACCAACCCCGACATAAATGCGGCAATTGGCAACCAGCCGGCCGGGGCAGGGATCAGAACTTTTAACGGAACTTTAGATGAAGTGCGGGTAATCAAAGCCGTAAGATCAGATGACTGGCTCAGAACCGAATATAACAATCAATCAGATCCCGATGGCTTTTATTCTATCGGTTCACAGGCATCCAATCTCTGGCATGTTTTTGAAGTATGCCGCGAAGAGACCTTAATATACGAAACTAGCGAAATACCCGGCGCAACTTATCTCTGGGAAGTCACGGGAGGGGACATAACCGGTAACGCAACTTCACCATCCGTTGAAGTTGAGTGGAGCGGCGATCCGGTAGTTGACGCTTCAATAAAGCTGACTGTAACGCTCTCCGGTTGCACCTTCGAAACAGTAGAGTATCCTGTCACAATCAATCCTCTTCCTGCCCCGGTTATTGACGGACCCTATTTCGTTTGCCCTGATGCTGCCAACATAATCTATGAAGTCGATTTCATCACTGATCATGAATATTCATGGGACATTGAAGGTGGTGAAATTATGTCGGGTGAGAATTCAAACCAGGTAACGGTTAACTGGGGGCCTGCAAACGAAGATGCGTTTATTTCCGTAACCCAGACAAGTGAACATGGCTGCATATTCACAGAAATCCTGGAAGTTGTTATTGATCCAGAAATTGTCTCCGCCGGCATTATTAAATTTCCAGATTCAGATGCAATATGTATCAACGAAGAGGTATCCGCTACCTTTACTGGTGGTTCAGGTGGAACTGACGTGGAAGATGTTTACGAATACACTGATAATTCAGGGTCAACCTGGAATAATTATACCCCTGCTCAACCTTTTTCATCAGCAATAGCAGGACCCCTGCAACTGCAGGTCCGTACCCGCAGGATATCAAATGATCCCGGCTGCAACGATTCAGAATGGGCTTATGCATCGTGGAGTGTAGTTGAGGATCCCTTACCTCCAACTGCTGAAAACATAACAGTTACATATGATGGCCTTCAACATTCTGCCTCAGCAACCGTTCAGGACGGAAATAATATATTATGGTATGATGCTCCGTCAGGTGGAAATATCACAACTGCACCCACCGGAACAAATGCCGGTACATATACAGCCTGGGCAGAAGCCATAAACACCACCGGTTGTGTCAGTTCCGAAAGGACTGAAGTTACGCTGACTATCAGCACGGCTCCGCTGACAATAACAGCCGACAGCTTTAACAAGGAGTACGGAACACTCTATACTTTTGATGGGACAGAGTTCTCAACCTCAGGGCTCGTGAACGGCGACCAGGTAACTTCGGCTGCAATAACAAGTGCCGGAGCACCGGCCGGTGCCCAGGCAGGTAGTTACAATATTGATATATCAGACGCGGTGGGAACAGGGCTGGATAACTACACAATATCCTATGTGAACGGAACTCTCACAGTTACACAAAAAGAACTGACAATAACAGCCGACAGCTTTAACAAGGAGTACGGAACACTCTATACTTTTGACGGTACAGAGTTCTCAACCTCAGGGCTCGTGAACGGAGACC
>SLKJ01000115.1 GCA_007134675.1 Bacteroidales bacterium | reverse complement strand
TCGTCCATTATCTTTCGTTTCCTGATAAGAGTATAAAAGGCTTCGGCCTCCTTGAGGATAATATTGCCAACAAATCCATCGCAAACTATCACATCGGATCTGCCTTGTCTGAAGATCTCGTTGCCCTCAATATTGCCCGTGAAATTATATTCCTCTGTTCCCTTCATCAGCTCATATGCAGCTTTTGCAACAAGGTTGCCCTTTTCCTCCTCCGAACCTACATTGAGGAGGCACACTTTAGGGTTATTTATTTGAAAAACATGCTTTGCGTAAAGAGATCCTAACAAACCATACTGGTACAATACATCAGGGCGGCAGTCAGGGTTGATACCCACATCTAGAAGAGTTGATGAGCCGTCGGCAACATTGGGCACCTGTGCCGATATGGCAGGGCGGATTATCCCGGGTATCGATTTTACCATGAACATAGCACCCACCATCATCGCCCCTGTATTTCCAGTACTGGCAAAAGCATCGACATGTCCGCCAGTCAGCATCCCAAAACCTTTGACTATGCTGGAATTCTGTTTTTTTGCGAAGGCCTTTGCAGGATGTTCGCCCATCTCTATGACCTCTTCGGCATGAACAATATCAAATACTGAATGATCAAAATTTTCCCGTGCAGTTATTTCAAGAATCTTTTTTTCGTCACCAATAAGTGAGATTTTTACATTCCGGGGCAGGTTGCCATAAGCTTGAATTGCTCCCATTACTGTTGACTCGGGAGCATAATCTCCTCCCATCGCGTCAAGTGCAATCTTCATATTTTTTCCCTGTATTAGTTAGAAAAAGATCTGTACACAATGTTTAATTGCCAAGGATTCATTCCGGGCCGGGCGGTCAGGAAGTCACTTCCTTCTCAATTGCAAGTTTGCCCCGATAATATCCGCATTCTCCGCATACCCTGTGGTACTGAACAGTGGCCCCACAGTTCTGGCAGGTCGATATTGTAGGAGCAGTGGCTTTATAGTGTGTCCTTCTTTTGTCCCTTCTTGTTTTGGATATCTTTCTTTTCGGATGTGCCATTTTGGTTTTACAATTTAGTTAGTGTCTTTATTTTTTTAATTTTCTTAGTGTATCCCATCTGGGATCGTCGTAATTATTACCAGTCTTTACCTGGAGGTTATCAAGTTTTTTAATCATTTCCCTGTTGCACATATCATTGCCTTTATTGTCCTTCTGATGGACTCTTTTGATCGGAAGGTTAAGGCAGATAATTTCAAACATGTATTCTGCCAGGTTAAGCTTATGTTCATGACTTTCGAGCCAGATAACATCTGCATCGCCCTGTGTTCCTTCTTTGCCGAATTTAGCAAAGAGATTGCTGCTGAAATCGATAGCCATGGAGAATTCATCCAGGCAACGGTCACAGGCAACCCTGAGAGAACCTGAAAAATTGCATAAAATGGACAAAAGATGATTTTTCTTATCCATTTCCAGATTAACACTTATTGCTCCGCCCTTGCAATCAGGGTTATCAAAATTATCAAAAAACCTCTGGCTCAGTTCAAAGCTGAAATTATGCAAACCTGTTTTCAGGCCTTTGAACGGTATATCGTATTGTTCAATAAAATTTGACATCAAAAAAATGGTCGTGCAAAAGTATGAATTTATCTTAAATAAAAAAAGAAAAAATAATGTAGATGGATCAATTAAAGTGACAGTACCATTTGAATTTAAAGTAATTGCAAAAACTGGTGCCGCTGATGAGATTAACCTAATTCAGATTCGATATGCTCTTCAAGCCTGTCCACGAACCAGTCATCTTTTCTCAACACTTTTGTGGCTCCGTTTTTTAACATCTCTACGCTTGTATGATCGTCTGTATTGCCAGAAAGAATAATTACCGGGAGATTACTGTTCATTTTTTTAAGCTTTATAAGCGTTTCAAGGCCATCCATCGCATGGTTATCGGATGCGTTCAGAATATAGTCAAGAACTACCAGGTCAGGATTTAAATACATGTTACGAAGGCACTCTTCACCTGAAAGAAAGGATTTGATGTTATAGTCGTTTTTCCCCTGTAAAACATATTCCATCAGGTGAAGTATGATTTTATCATCATCAACAATAAAGATAAGCTTACCGGACTTCTCCATTTTACATGATTTTGCGGGGACAAGATAATAAAATATGCAATTAAACCATTCAGCGGATGGTCTAAATCTTTTTTGTACTTTTATGCTGGTGAATCCCCGTGTTACTGAATTTTCACAAAAAAGAAGCCTTTATCTGAAAAAACTCAATAATTATGATAAAAACTAATAATCTTTCAAAAGTGTTCCGAACTGATGAGGTTGAAACTACAGCACTGAACAAAGTAAGCCTTGAGATCGGGAAGGGTGAATTTGTTGCTGTTATGGGGCCTTCAGGTTGCGGCAAATCCACTTTGCTGAATATTGTCGGATTACTTGACAATCCCACCTCGGGTGAGTTATTCTTCAATGGCACTGAGGTTTCAGGCTATACTGAAAGGAAACGTACCATTCTTCGTAAATCCAATGTGGGATTTGTTTTTCAGAGCTTTAACCTGATCGATGAGCTTACCGTTTTTGAGAATATAGAACTACCCCTGCTTTATCTTGGAATGCCTGCCTCCGAAAGAAAGAAAAAGGTTGAGCAGGTTCTTGAAAGGATGCAGTTAGCTCATCGAAGGAAACATTTCCCCCAGCAGCTCTCGGGTGGTCAGCAACAACGTGTTGCCATATGCCGTGCCGTGGTATCCGGTCCGCGGCTGATTCTTGCCGATGAGCCCACGGGGAACCTTGATTCAGCAAATGGTGAGGAGGTTATGAACCTGCTCAAGCAGCTCAATGAAGAAGGCACAACTATTATAATGGTAACACACTCTCCATATGATGCAGAAAAGGCCAACAGGATAGTCCATCTCTTCGATGGTCATGTTGTGACTGAAAATATAAAGAAACTGCTCTGATACCGTCTTATTCAGTTGATTTGCAAATACATATTACAATGCCAACGGAAGGAAATATTGTTGTTCCCTTCCGGGGAAAATTTTGTATTGCTCTTACATTGAGTTGGAAATACTTGTGTAATTCTGGTGTTGAGGCAGGATAATGTCAGAAATCCTCCTCATCCTCATCATCAAAATCTTCCAGATCCTCAAAAATATCTTCAAAATCTTCGCTTTTGAAGTCAGGTTCATCATCAAAATCCTCAATCTCATCAAGGAATTGGGTTCGTTTTGATTTCTGCTTTTTGATAGGGGTAAGCTTTCGCTTCCTTTTCCCTTTCATGTCATCACTGTCTTCGCGGAAATCTCCAGACGATTTTTTTGATTTCATCTCTTTTAGAAAGAAATATTTATAGGTTCGTTTAACATTACAATTTTAGTCAATTTTTTAAAAAAAAAGGGCTTTAAGAATAATTTTCTAAAAATATATTTTTCTCCTTAACGGGATATTTATTCAGGAAAGTAAATAAATGTTATAATTTTAACCGATAATATGACAATGATCAATTGTTTCCCTGATCTCAAGTACCCGGGATGATCATATAATCATACTTTACCAGATTGAATAAGTTTTGCATGGACGTTTTTTCTGTATCCTATTTTTCTCTTTTTCTGATCATTGCAATCGGTTTTGCCATAGGGCGAATAAAGATAAGGGGGATATCCCTTGATATCTCTGCAGTGATTTTTATTGCACTTCTTTTCGGGCATTTCGGGGTTATCGTTCCTGCAGACTTTCAGGATGTGGGGCTGGTGCTTTTTATTTTTACCATAGGTCTGCAGGCAGGCCCGGGGTTTTTTCAGACTTTCCGTTCGCGGGGTGCGGGCCTTGTTGCTGTGGCTGTTCTGCTTGTGAGTCTGGCTGCCCTGACAACATTGATCACTGCCTGGCTGTATGGCATCGATTATCACCTGGCAGTGGGACTTTTCACCGGGGCCCTCACAAGCACTCCCGGACTTGCTGCGGCAATTGATTCTACAGGCTCATCGCTGGCTCCCATAGGCTACGGTATTGCATATCCTTTTGGAGTGATCGGGGTAATACTTTTTGTGCGGCTGCTTCCCGGAATACTGAATGTCAGCATAGACAAGGCGGAAAAAGATAATGACACGCAGCTTATGAAAATATACCCTGAGATCTGCAACCGTCATTTCATGGTTGAAAATGAAAACATAACCGGCAAAACAATTGGTGAGCTTAAGATCAGAAGCATGACCGGGGCGAGCATTTCACGTGTCCTTTCACAGGGAAAGGCAATGACCCCTACTCCCTGTACCGTACTTCAGAAGGGAGACCTGGTAAGAGCTGTGGGCAGTCATGAGGCACTTGAAAAAGTCAGGTTCCTGATAGGAAGTCCAACTGACCTTGAGATACCGCTTGGTGAGGATTATGAGGTGCAATCCATTCTTGTTACCAACAAGTCAGTGGTAAACAAATCGATAGGGCAACTGAACCTGTTTTCAAATTATAATGCGACCATTACCAGGATCAGAAGGAGTGGGATCGATATTATTCCAAGCGAGAACTTCAATATACGTTTCGGCGACAAGCTCCTTATTGCCTCCAATAAGGAGAATATCAAGGCTGTCGCCACCATTTTCGGCAACCAGGAGAAAAAACTGTCCGATACCAACATGTTTCCCATTGCTGCCGGAATAGTGCTTGGCATACTTGTAGGCCGGCTGAGGATCACCTTTGGTGAAAACCTCGTATTCAGTCCCGGACTGGCGGGGGGAGTGCTGTTCGTGGCGCTGATACTTGGTAATCTGGGCAAGACAGGCCCCGTCATATGGTCTATGTCTGCTGCGGCCAACCAGTTGCTGCGGCAGCTCGGACTTCTTTTTTTCCTTGCGGCTGTCGGGACACAGGCAGGGGCCCATCTGGTTGAGACATATATGAGCTACGGCATCCATCTTTTTTTTGCAGGTATGATCATCACCATGTTGCCGATGATCATTTCCGCTCT
>SLKJ01000112.1 GCA_007134675.1 Bacteroidales bacterium | reverse complement strand
CAAGGAATCCGATTTATTGTTGGGAGTTGACGGATTTAACATCAAACAACATATTCGGAAAATTACTAATGATGATCAAGAAGTTACTGTATTTGTTCAGGAAGAAGCTATTGAACTGGAAGAATTTTCCTTTAAAGCGCCTAAAATCTGGGGCGCAGCTGATACGATTAGCTATTCTGTTGATGCTTTCCGCGATTCGACTGACCTTGTTATAGGAGATGTGTTAGAAAAGCTGCCGGGAATTACCGTTAGAGAAAGCGGACGAATTGAATACCGGGGGAAGCCTATCCGTAATTTTTATATTGAGAATATGGATATGCTGCAAGGAAGGTATGGCATCGCCACCAATACTATAAGTGCTTCAGATATTGCTACTGTGCAGGTTTTTGAAAACCATCAGCCCATAAAAGCGTTGCAGGATATTGCATTTTCTGACGATGCTGCAATAAACCTTTTGCTAAAGCCAGACGCCAGGGGTGTTTTTTCATCAATGGCTGATCTGGGTGGTGGAAGTAACGAAAATTTACTATGGAATAGCTCTCTTACCGGAATGTATTTTAGCCAAACACGACAGCATCTTACATCATTGAAAACCAATAATACCGGAAATGACCTTGAGCGGGAGTTTCAGTCTTTTTATAACAGGTTCGATTTACCACCTGCAGGTTTCTCTTCAACGGTAATGCCCGCAACGCCACCTATTAGCAAAAACAGGTACTTATTTAATGAAGCTTATGGTGGCACTGTAAATAACCTGTTCAAAACACAAAACGATGCCGAACTCACGGTTAACTTCAATGGTTTTCGTGATATTGACGATAGGAAAGGTTTTATCCAAACACGCTATATGATTCCTGGAGCTGATACCATTACAATCAATGAAAGCTTAAACTCTCATGCCAGCAAATTAAATGTTAAAGGAGGGCTTGGTTATAAGAAAAACACTCCGCAAAACTATTTAAACACCCTTTTTCAGGTTTCGTATAGCCTGGATGAAAGCAAAGGAAATGTTAATAGCAAGGACTTTATATCCCAGAAAGATAAAGGTGAACCCATTCGATTAACCAACACCGTTCATTGGGTTAGGCGAGTAGATTCTGATCAGCAGACGGGTGTAGAATTTAATTCAAGAACATACTACCAATCTGCACCCTATAGCTTGGACATTTCTCCCGGTGTTTTTGCCGGAGAGTTCAATAATGATGAGCCTTTGGGGGCTGTCAGGCAAAACGTAGATTTTAATTCCTTTCAAACGCAAAACAGGATGAGGTTTCTTACTCAAAATCAGTGGAAGTCCATTTTTATTAATCCTGTAGTGCTTTTCTCGCTGGAGCATCAGTCGCTCAACACAAATCTATTTACATCACAGCAAGAGAATGTGTTTAACCAGTTGGAAGAAGTTACTATGCAGAACGACATGACATGGATGAGGATTAGAACTGGCTTGGGTTTAACTTTTAGATACCGGAAGCGTGATTTTGACCTTATGCTTACAACACCCGTTCAATATCGGCATATTTCCCTGGCTGATAATCAAACCAATGAAGAAGACCCGAAAAGTGACAGAATCATTTTCTTACCCTATGTGAGATTTAGTTATGATTTCAACACAAGATGGCAAGTTTCAGGCAATTGGTCTTGGTACAACCAGAACCCCGATTTAAGAAACCTATATCCGGGACTTATACTGCAAGACTATCGAACCCTGGCTCATTATGATAGCAGGCTCTCCGACTCTTATGGACAGCAAAGCCGGCTTTTGCTATCGTATAGAAATGTTATACATTTTTTGTTTGCCAATGTGGAAATGAATTATAACCGGTACCGCAACGAAGTAATGTACGCTCAGCAGTTCGAGGGTTCGACAATAAAAATTACGATGGTAGAAATGGAGAATAAAGGTGACTATTTTTCTGTTGTGGGGCGTTTGGGCAAAGGATTAGACTGGAAGAAACTATCATTCAATGCGGAGGGCTCCTGGGGTAGCGGCTCCACTCCCCGGCTAAGACAAGACAGCCTTATCAGTGTTAGCAACCAGGGATTCAATGCAAACATCACGCTTTCTATGGAGCCTATAGAAAGGCTTGTTTTATCCAACAAAAGCAGCACAAGCAGAATGACCATGCGTGCAGGCAGCGATGAAAAGTCTCATCCTCTGTTTAACTTCATTAATGCCACTTCTGTAAGTTACGCTTTTGCAAACGGGCTGTTGTTCTCTTTGGGATTTGAGTATTACCACTTACAGGATAAAAACAGGCAGCAGGACTACTTCCTGCTTGATGCTCAACTGGGATATACTTATAGAAGAATTCGGTTTGCATTGGATTTTAATAATGTTTTAAACTCGGAAAAGTATATTTATTCGTACTATGGTGATCTCAACAGTTATTATTCGGAATACCGGATACGGCCGGCATCAATACTGTTAAGCGCACGATTTAAACTCTATTAGTAATGACGAATTTCAAGAATTATAAATATATTATAACCCCTATATGTTTTTTGACGCCAAGTGAAGAAGACAGAAACGACAATGATTAATCCATAAGGAAAGTAACCTAAAAAAGATAAATGCAAATATAAATTAAATTCTAAAAGCAATGAAAAAGAACTTATTACAGTGGCTAATTAGAAAATGGCTTAAGAAATATATGAGGTTATACTTTACAGACAATGTTCACCAATTTTTGAAAACATCATTGTTTATCACGGTACTCCTCTTAATGGGAGGTTGTGCAGGTGGTGAAAATAAAAATGCAGAGTCTGAGCCTATTATTTCAAAGATTCCTGAAAATGCAATACCAATTAAGTATCATGATGGACGTATCTATTTTACGTGTATTACAGATGGAGTAGAGGGTTTATATCTTTTTGACACAGGAGCTGATGGACTTATTTTTGATAGTACTTTTTATTCTGAAAGACCTTTTGACCATAAGAAAATTGTCCAAACAATGTTGCCTGGCGTTGGTACTGGAGGTTTTCAACAAACACGTGCAGTTTATGATACTGTGAATATTGATTTTTCGAATCTTAACCTTAAAACCAATATTGTGCCTATTGTTGATTTGAAAATTATAGCTGGAGATAAAATAGATGGTGTTATTGGTGCCAGTTTTTTCATAAATTCTGTCTTAGTGATTAACTTTGAAAAAGAATATATACAGGTTCTTGATTGTATTTCAGGTGTTGATATATCTGGTTTTTCGAAAATCCCAATGAAGGTAGAGCAAAATCGCACGAATATTCCAATTAGTGTGGAGATTGATGATGAGGTAAGAATTACTGGAGATATTGTATTAGATACTGGATCACCCGGCACGATTAATCTCACAAGTGATATGGCATCTAGGCATAACTTAGAATTAATTGTAAAGGATAAGACAAAGCTTTACAGAAAATATGGGGGTATAAGCGGGGAGTCTTCAGGGTATGTTTTTTATTCTAATTCTTTTCAAATTAGCGACCTAGGATTGCAAGATGTGATAATAGAGTATAGTTTAGACAAAAGTGGTTCTCTTGCTAATAGAAAAGGTGATGAAATAGGGCTTTTGGGTACTGGAATTCTTGATAAATATGATGTAATTATTGACTTTAGCAATAGCAATTTATATTTAAAACAAAATAGTAATATCAAGCCAATTTTTGAAATGTCAAAACTGGGTTTTACGTTTGTTGATAGAAGAGAAACCTTAGGTGGTTTAATTGTAACGGGATTTTACGCCGGATCAAATGCCGAAGCCAGTGGGTTGAAAATTGATGATAGGATAATTACCATAAATCATAAAGATGTTGCTAAGATTGATATCGAAAACTATAACGATTTTATTGGTGATAATCAGGCTGTTGCTCTTGGTATTGTTAGAGATCAGGCTGAGTTTGACTTTAGTTTTAACCTTGAAAAGTTCACAAGTTATTAGCCCTAATGGGTAATTGACAAGAAACCTTATGAAAACAAAATTTACAAATCAGATCTTTTTTATTTTTATTGTTATCTTTTTTCAGGTGTCAACATTAACCGGCTTAATGGGCAATCCACCAACTTTTATTGATGAATACAAGATTATTGATTCGACCAGGTTTATGGTCAGGTATTCTTTTGAAATAGTTCCTGATACTGCCAAGCCTGACGATATTGATTCGGATATCCAGATACTCGAAATTGGCCATCAAACATCAAAAAGCTATAGTTACGGCCTGTATAAACATGACTCTATAGCCACTGCTAATAAACATGCGGATGCAGTTCCCGGGTTTAGAGGCCGTGTACCACCTGTGGAAGTATTCAAAAATTTTCCCATTGGAAAAAACAGCATTGTGCATAAGTCTCCTTTGTCCGGTCCAATTTTTTTGTACGAAGATGAATTGGATATACAATGGCAAATCTTGCCTGAACGCAAACAGATTTCCGGGTATTCATGCCAAAAAGCTATTGCCGATTTCAGGGGCAGGACATGGGAAGCCTGGTTCACTAACGAAATACCCGTTTCTGATGGACCATGGAAGTTCCAGGGGCTACCCGGATTAATTTTAGAAGTAACAGATAGCCAAAATCATTTTCGATTTATTTGTGTTGGATTAAGTCGAGAAAAAGTACCCATAAAAAAATGGAAATGGAACTACGAAAAAACTACGAGAGAAAAGGCCAATGAGTATTTGATAAGATGTCATGAACGCGTCTATGAGTGCGCTCAGAATTTGGGTGTATCTATCCGTATTCCGGGACGAACACTAGAAGAAGCAAAAAAAATATCTACCCCTTATAACCCCTTAGAACTGGAGTAACTATGAAAGCAAAATTTAATATCGGATTTCATCTGCTTATTGGCATTTTTCTTTGCCAAATAGCTCCCTCAACAGCTCAGATGGTGGTTATGCCACAATTCATTGATGGCTTTGAAGCACTAGATTCTACCAGGTTTGTAGTAAAGTATTCACTTGATTTTG
>SLKJ01000188.1 GCA_007134675.1 Bacteroidales bacterium | reverse complement strand
CCCATCTAAAACCTTTTGAATTTTGTTCAGTTACCAGAAGTATACGTGAATCAATTGAGAAGATTGCAAAAAGGATGCATATTCCTCTTGAAAAGTTGCAATCAATTTCAAATAAGGTTGAATTTGCCGGGATTTTTCCAAATACCGGAATTAGACATAATCTGAAAACTATTCTTGATGCGATGTTTTACAAACATAAAATCAGGTTTGATTATTTTAATGGAGAAGGTTATGACAACTATACGGTTATTCCTTTAAAGCTTATTGAAGATAACAATGAATATTTCTGGGATATTGAAGGTCAGAATGAGGATGGTATGATCCACTTGTACAGGGTTCATAAAATGAGTGATTTAGATATTACTTCAGACAGATTCAGCGAGAAAGATATTAGGAATAGATATGTAACTGACGGTACAAAATAGATTTTTTATTCAATTTTTCTAGCCTGTTACTCTTGCAATTTTGCATGATTATTAGTAAAATCTCAACCTCTCGTTGTTATACGTCAGGTTATATACTGGTTTAACTTTTGACGATTTACTGTTTTTGTAAAAAACAATAGCCCGATTATTTTTTACCAAAGATATAAGGAGGAATCCTATGCGAGACAGTATTATTTTTATAAAAAGCAAAAGTGATAGAGTCAAATACACTTGCATCGACCAGCCACATTTCAGGCCTCACATTTCTGAATTTAGGCATGGTTTTACCAATAGGTGCATTGATATAGGTGGGATCAGCAATAACAAAACGCCTGCCTTCAAAAAGAAACTGGTCTCCCGGTGGGTTTCCGCCCGGAAAATAAACTGCTGTTGCAGCATGACCGGGATACATTAAGGCCGCTACCTCCTGATTAGTGTAATTACGAGTTAGCCATGCAAAAATGACGGTTCTATCATCACAGTCAGATTTGTCATAATGAATTATTTCATCCGGTAGCATAAACTTATTGCTTCCAAATTGCTTCTGATCAGTTTCATACTCAAAAGCAGTCTGAGCAAGGCGCAACATGAAGCTAACTTTTGTTACCTCATCTAAGCCGGAAATCAATGGTCTGAGATTATTATTTGCTGACCTGGACAGATAAAAGGAGGCAGGGGCATTGAAATAAATACGCATGTGAGTCTGAGGATGTTCACGCATCATGGCAACCAGTCTGGGGTCATATTCAAGGTTAATGCTTACCTGGCGGTTTTCGAATTCAAAAGTAAGTGATTTTTTCTGTGCATGTTCTGCCAAACGGGGATTTCTGTAGAAGTTAAGGTCAAACACTCTGGTAGCATCTTTCATGTTTTGTTGGTAAGTATAAAGATTACCCCGGCTTCTGCTGCCAAAAACATAATAGTGCTGCCGGCCTATCGTCAGGCGACTTACATTGTAGATTATATCTGAAAAAGGCAATAAAAGCACCAGATCATCATTCTGTCTTCCAACCCTGATGTCATATCCGGCCTGAAGGAGTAAAAACCATGTAAATAACTTTGCGGTATTTTGATCATCCGGGGACAGTTCTTCTCCTAATTTATTGGTTATCATAAACAGTCCCCAATCATTCAGGCCGGTATTTTCGATAATCTGAAGAAGTTTATAAATGGTGGGGGCAAACTCGCTTTCTGCTGCTTTTTCAAAAAACCGGGCAACATCATCTTCTTTTATACCTGAAGCTTTTATTTCTTTAATTGTTTGATCAACTTCAATATGAAATACCCTTCCGTAAAAATTAACTTTCGTGGTTTCTCTTTTTATATCAGGAGTTAACGGTTTCAGTCTTACTGGTTCTACAGGTTGGACGTCATGCTTTATAACCCCGGGACTATCAGAGGTTAACTTATCTACAAACTCATCAGGGGCTGGTTCTGGTTTACCTGGCAAATATTCAGGTATTTGAACAGGCTTGGGTTCCGTGTCTGACTCAAAGCCCCCAATTATTTTCATTTGCTCCCATTGTTTTTTTACATACTCTGCATATTCGCGATTACGCTTGTCAACGTATTGCTCAAAATCCTGCCTGCTCAATTCCCTCAAATTTTCTTGCTGATTTGAAAATTCCTTCATTTTTCGTTCCTGTTCCTTTTTATATTCCTCAAAACTTCTTTCCTGACCTTTAACCGTTATATTAAGAAACAGTGCCGTAATTATTAAAACAGATAAAGCTTTCATGTTTTATTATTTTATGTTATTATTATAGCAATAATTGAATTAACTAATCACTAACCTCCTTTCATCAGTTGAATGTAATCCTGAGCATATTTGAATATTTAGTTTTTTATGCAACGGACTGAAGATCCATAATACTGATCATTCAAAAATCGGTAAACACCTGATCTGTCATTTTGGAGCATTCTTATATACAAACTGAAACCGCCGGATCCGGTACTTGTCCACCAGCTACCATATGTGCTGATACCTTCAAAATTTCCTGCGAAACCTGACAGATTACCCCCTGGGAGTGCATTAAAACCAATAGTATTTGTGCCGTTTCCATTATTATTCCATCCTGAAACGCTTTTTAGCTGAGAGCCTTGATCAGTACCTCTCCAACCAGTGCCCAGAGCGTCTATTTCGGACATGCCAATATACATTTCAAGCGATTGAAAATCATCATCATTGGGTACGCGCCAACCTGCAGGACACAGGTTCCCTTTTTTTACAGCATATATATTGTATATTGCTCCATAAGTATCAGCATAACTATTATCATTATTGTAATAACTATAAGCTCCATTTGTGGAATTTCGCCATGTTATTCCATCTGTTACATTTGAGATAGCATCTCCATTATTATAACGTGTTGTTTTCAGGTTTTTGGCCATCCATTCCTGTGATCCAATAATAACGCTTGGGTATATGTTGCCATCTATGTCTGTTACTGTTCCTTCGAAGGTTTTAAAATCTAAAATGTTACCGTAAAAAGTGCCTATGCTGGTTATGGCATAGGCACTGACATAGTATGTTGTTTCACGTTCCAAATTTGTCAGGTTGCTTGTAAATGTGCCCGTGCCGGTTCCGTCTTCAGTATAACCATGGTTATCCTCCAATGTCGGATTAACACCTGTGCTCCATACAACGCCCCTTGACGTAACGGCAAGACCTTCGTCGCTTGTTATATTTCCACCGCTAACAGCCGATTCTGATGTTAATTCGCTAATTGCAGCCGTTGTAAGTTTTGGTAAACCATCTGATGTCAGAAAGCTCAACTGGTTACCGTATGCTGTTCCTGCGCTGTTAGTTGCATACGCCCTCACATAATAGGTGGTATTTGCTGTCAATCCTGTAATGTTGCTTGTAAATGTGCCCGTGCCGGCTCCGTCTTCAGTATAACCATAGTTATCCTCCAATGACGGATTTACACCTGTGTTCCAGACAACACCTCTGGCATAGACATCCAGGCCTCCATCATTGGTCACATTTCCTCCTGATGTGGCGGTTGTTGCAGTTATATTTGAAATAGTACTGGTTGTAACTGTGGGGGCTGAAATATGGATGGCCGCATCGCTATAAGCTGAATTCCGCTTTCCGTTATATGCATAAACTCGGTAACTATATATATTATCGGCTAAATTGACATTATCATCGGTATAGGTTGTTTGGTTGGCTGGGACTGCAGCAAATTCAACCTGCCAATCTCCATCGCCAACTTTGCGGTCAATCCGAAACCCTTCCTCACCCTCGCTTTTGTCCTGCCATGTTAGTGTGACTGATGTTATGGAGTTTACGGCTATCTGAAGGTTAGTCGGTGCAGTGATTTGGGCTTCGGTATCTGCATATGCTTTTTCTGACTCATAGCTTCCGTACCACGCATATACCCGGTACTGCACCTCAAGTGTACTTTTCTTTTGGGAGAATACGTTTTCGTCGACCAATTCAGTCTGGTTGGCATCAACTACACCAAAGGCTATTTCCCAGTCATCTGTACCGGTTTTTCGGTCTATCCTGAAACCTTCTTCTCCATTGCTATTGTCTGTCCATGTTAGCTTATAACTCACATCAGAAATCTTTTCAAGGTTAAGATTTGTTGGAGGAGGAATGGCAGCGCTGGATGAGGTTGTCTGTTGTGTTGAACTGTTCTTTCCAGCGAAAGCGTAAAGCCTGTAAGAATATTCCAGTGAAGGGTCGGGTATGATCTCAGTGTCGCTCCAGCTTCTGGCTTCTTTGGGAAGAGTTGCAATGGCTTGCTGCCATGGGTCCTCGCCTTTTTTCCTGTCTATCTTGATACCTTCAATATGATGATCACCATAGGACCATGTTAATTTCTTCTCGGTGATGCTGACATCTTCAATCTGCAGGTTGGAAGGTGCCCAGCTTTCCGGTGCAAGCGTGGATTTTTCATCCCAGGGATTGTTAAATATTCGTTCTTCACAGGTAGTGATTATCATCAGAACCAGTGCTGCAGGTATAAGCCATAGAAGTCTCTTGATGTAGTTCATTTCTTAAAATCTTATTGAAAAAGTAAATAACATTCCGTCATGTGTGGGGAACGCTGCCATGTTCACATCCCTCTCGGCACGTTTTTGCCGGGCCATCCTTGTGATGGTCATTATTCCGAGGGGAACGGCGGCCCCGAAGGAAACATAGGAGATCATATCGTGCATTTTTATTTTATCGTGAAGCATGGTGGCATCGGTGGTGGCTGTTTTGTACTCTTCTGCAAGGCTGTTGGCAGAAAGCATGAAAATGGCCCCGGCGCCGGCAGCGGCAAGAGTCGCCGTGCCATAGGCTATTTTGGCGCTTCGGTGCTTTCTTGCCTGCTCGAGCATACTACCCTGAAAGGTCTGCATCTTTAGGGTAAGCTCCTGCTCCCTTCCTTCTGTTATTTCTACTGAACGTGATAAATCCAGGTACCCGGGCTTTCTGATCGTGACATTATAATTTCCTATAATCAGAGGAATTACTGCCGGGGTGGTTTCTGTGCGTCTTTCGCCGTTGACCCATATCTCCGCGCCCTGTGTTTCAAAAGGTTCGGT
>SLKJ01000182.1 GCA_007134675.1 Bacteroidales bacterium | reverse complement strand
GTTATCTCCCTTTGACTGGCTAGTTCTGATATTACCTCTTTTTCTGCTGGCAATTCATTAACCCCGGGAGATGAATAGGTGTTAAGGTTAATTGCTGCAAAAAAAAGCAATACCAAAGGAATGCACTTCTGTAAAATGCCTGCAGGGGTCAATTTTCTGCAAAGCAGTTGAACTTTAGAGAGTTTCTGCATTTCAGTAGTTTTTAGTGGTTAGGTACTATTGTTAGTGAAGGTATAATTGATTGAAACTTTTGCAGAACCCAGAATTTCCCTATTTTCCCTATGATTTTTATATACTATTTTTTCATATAGTGAGTACTAAGATGATTTATTTGTCCAAATCCCAATATTAATAAAAAGTTTTTTTTAATACAAATATTTTTTAAAATTCCAAATAATATGCATGAATTTTTTTGTTTTTTTTATTAAAGAAGGTTAAAAATTGGGACTTTATTGAATTTGGAAAAATATAATTTTCCGGATATTCTAATTATGACCACACAATAAATTAAAGTTGTGATACAGTTTCTTTGTTTAGTGTAGATGATCTTATGATATTCTGCTTGCCTTAAAAAGTGTAAATGAAGTTTGGACTACAGGATAATGCCCCGTTGCGGAGATCACAACATCAACGGTCTATCTTCTGCGCTGCTGGATTTGATACTTTTCAGCAGTTTGCAAAATAATATCCCGGCTATCCTGGTACTTGTCAATCATAAGTCGCATCAGGCGTATCTGTGCCCTGCAACGGACAAGATTATGATTGTTGTAGCTGGTGGCAAAATAAGTATCGCCCGAAATATAATCGGTCAGGAACCTCAGCCCCATAATAAAAGTCATATACTGGGCTGATAGTGGCAGTAGATCAACTTCTGCAGGGGTGAGAAACGATATTGTTTTTTCCAGGAAACCCTCCGCACAGGCTTGGAAAACGGGGAGATTGAACTGAATTTTTCCTGTGTCGGGTTCATCTTCTCCAGCAGTATTTGCAGCAGTTCTTATTGTGTCTCCAAAATCATAAAGAGAGAGCCCGGGCATTACGGTATCAAGGTCAATAACACAGACAGCTTTATCATTCTTATCGAAAAGAAGGTTATTAATCTTTGTATCATTATGGGTGATGCGAACAGGTAGCTTTCCCTCATTTTCCAGTTTCGGTATTACCATCATATCACTTATGTGCGAAAAGACAAAGCCGATCTCTTCCTTTGCCCTGGCGGTCCGATTTACCGGATCGGCTTCCAGCGCACTTTTAAACTGTCCGAAGCGCATCTCCATTGAATGGAAGTGGGGAATAACAGGAAATATTTCATCAGCCGGCAGATCCCGGAGATCCCTGATAAACTGCCCGAAAGCCTTTCCTGCTTCGTAAGCTATCCGGTTATTGGGTAAAATATCATAACTTATTCCGGGACTGATATTTCGGTACATACGCCAGTAATTACCTTTCTGATCCGTATAGTAACTTTTATCTGATTTTGTAGTTATTATCTCCAGCATTTCTTCTGAGCCGTGCTTTTTTCTTTTTTTGATAATATGCCTGGTTACTTTTTCGATATTAGCCATCATCTCGGCTACAGGTGGAAATACATTTTGATTTATTCTCTGGAGAATATAATCGGGTTGATCATCTTCAGATGTTTTTATGAGCCAAGTGCTGTGAATATGACCTGAACCCTTTGCAGAGGCGTTCTGCCATGTACCACTAGCTTTGAATTTATTAAAAACAGATTTGAGATTGGTGGTTAACATTTTACATCCATAGCTTTTCTGGATAATCTCCATTTTCAATTTTATCAAGAATGCTTTTCTGAGCAGATTCCTTATCTTCCTTGTAAGTTATACCGAACCATTCGGCATTGCAACGGAGGACTTTCACTCTGGCTTCTTTTTCCTTAATAAGCTGGTCGATAAGCGTGGGTATATAGAATTCTGCTTTAGGATCGTGTATGCCCGTATCAAGGAATGATGAAAACCTTTCTTTAATCTGCCTGAATACAGACTCTTTAAAACCCCAAATATTCATTGATACCGTTGATTCTTCAGGCAGAGGGAAGGATTGATCATCTTTATAATAAACAATTCCGGTATTCTCCCTTTGAATTTTTGTAAGTTCTGATATGGAAATCAGGAAATCATTTTCATCAATATTGCAAATTCCCCTTGAGACAGTGCCATGTTCCGAAAGGGTGTTCGCCAGTTTATATCCTATCATGGAATAATCTGTTTGGTTGCCGGGTACGGACAGGAATTTCTGCATCTTCCTGAAGGCATCATAACCGTAAAAGTCGTCTGCATTGATAGCTGCAAAAGGAGTACTAATTTCCTTTTCGGAGATCATTACTGCGTGTGCCGTTCCCCACGGTTTTTTACGGTCGGGTGGCAGTGTGTAACCTTCAGGCAGCATATCCAGTTCCTGAAACACATAGGCAGTTTCCACCCTGTTTTCAAAACGCTTCAGCAGGTTGTTTTTAAAGTCTGATTCAATTTCCTTTTTGATTACAAATACGATCTTGCCAAAACCGGCTCTTATGGCATCATATACGGAATAATCAATTATTGCCTCTCCTGCGGGCCCTACAGGTTCAATCTGTTTAAGGCTCCCATAACGGCTTCCGAGGCCTGCTGCCAGTATCAATAAAGTAGGTTTATTCATAATTATGGTTTTGGTTATTTTAGTTAAAAGATTTAATATTTGTTTGTTTAGTTATTGCAGTTTTATCCTGATTTCAGCCTGTTCCATGATCTGATCAAAAGGTAACCAGATACAGCAGTTATGCAGGTGAGTATGGCTGCAGCAGCCAACTCTCCGTATATCAGGTTCCCTATGGTGAAAAGAATACTGTAAATTGCAACACTTCCTGTTATCATGCAAAGGATACCTGTAGGAACATCCCATTTCAGATCGGCTTCCTTTACAAGCTCTATATTTTCTACCCTGGCCCTTTCTACAACCTTTTTCCAACCTGGTCCGCCCGGCCTGATTTTAAGGTAAAAACTTCTAAGTGTTTCTTCGCTGATGGGTTTAGTTAAAAAGGTAACTGTAATCCAGGATGCTGTTGTAAGAAATACCACCCCGATGAATTTAATCATGGTCCAGTATGTTTCTGTAGTCGTTATACCAAGTACCTTAACCTTATCCTGTTCCATACCTGTCATTCCAAAGTTCTCTAAAGCAATGAATAACAGGGAGTATCCAACGGCAGCTATCATGGCGGCTATTTCAGAATAGGCATTAACTCTCCACCAGAACCACCGAAGAATATAAATAAGTCCCGTACCTGCCCCGATCATTAAAATATAATGGAATGCCTGAAGTGCATTCTGCAGAACAAGAGCCAGAAGAACAGAGAAGAACATAAGTGTCACGGTGCTGAACCTTCCGAACCTGACCTTCTGCTTTTCAGTAGCTTTAGGATTGTAGAAGCGGCTGTAGAAATCGTTCACAAGGTATGATGACCCCAGGTTAAGTGTTGACGCTGTGGTGGACATGTACGCGGCTATAAGTGATGCAACCACCAGTCCCAGTAATCCCGCAGGCAGGAACTCCCTCAGCATTGCCGGGTATGCAAAGTCATGCTGAATATACCTCGTGGAGACGTCCGGAAACCTGTCCACCATTGACTGGATATCCGGAAAAACAATTAGTGACGCCAGTCCCACAACAATCCACGGCCACGGGCGCAGGGCATAGTGAAAAAAGTTGAAAAGAAGTGTTGCTCCTACAGCATGATCTTCGTTTTTGGCAGATAGCATTCTTTGTGCCACATAGCCTCCTCCGCCTGGTTCAGCACCGGGATACCAGACTGACCACCATTGAACTGCAAGGGGAATAAGGAATATGCTGAGAAATAGTTCAGGCTGCGAAATACTGGGAACGAAACTCAGATTATCGACAACATTTGGATGTGAAAACAGTGCCGAAAGTCCCCCGACTTCAGGTGACCTGGCCACAAAAACCGCTGCAATAACAGCACCGAACATTGCAAAGCTGAACTGGAACAGGTCCGTCCACAATATGGACTTCAGTCCCCCAAGTCCACTGTAGAACACCACGATTACGGCCGCTATTATCAGTGCGGGAGCAGGTTGCAGTCCAAGCATCACCCCTGCGATTTTTATAAATGCAAGTGACACGGTAGCAATAACCATAACATTGAAGAAAAAACCAAGGTAGATAGCTCTGAATCCTCTTAGAAATGCAGCCATTTTGCCACTGTAACGTATTTCATAAAATTCAAGGTCTGTCATTACTCTTGAACGGTTCCATAATTTTGCATATATGAATACTGTCAGCATGCCGGTAAGCAGGAATGCCCACCAAAGCCAGTTGCTGGCAACACCTCCGGTTCGGACCATATCGGTAACCAGATTTGGTGTGTCGGCTGAAAATGTTGTTGCAACCATTGAAACCCCCAGCAGCCACCAGGGCATATTACGTCCTGAAAGGAAAAAATTAGCAGTGTTTTTTCCGGCTTGTCTGGATGAGACATAACCTATGGTTAAGAGAATAGTAAAAAACAATGCCACTATGGCCCAGTCTATAGGTTGAAGTATCATGATTTGTTGAAACTTTGAATATTATTACCATAAGGTTCGTCAGAAAAGATTCTGTTCATTACTACCGGTATGGTGCCCATTAATACAGCATGTTCTTTAAGTTCTGAAATAAAAATTCCAGCATCCTGCCGGATCCTGCCGATGGTATATTTGTTAAGTTTCTGTTTGATCGGATCCAGAATCAGGTTCTCTGCAGCAGCTATATCTCCACCAATTATGATCATTTCCGGATTAAGCAGGTGTATCAGTGAAGCAAGTCCTCTTGCCAGATAATCTCCCGATTCTTCAATCAGCTCGATGGCAAACTGATCACCATGGTGCGCTGCTTTAATAATAACCGGCAGTTTTATATTGTCAATTTTGTCATCAACCAGCTTTCTGATAACAGAGTTAGTGCCAGATTCAATCATCTGTTTAACTTTAGCCACAATGGCTGAGCCGGATGCCACCGTTTCGAGGCAGCCTATCTTTCCGCATTCACACAGTTCACCATCGGGTACCATCTGGATATGGCCAAATTCACCTGAAAAGCCTGAAAAACCCTGGTATAGCTTCCCGTTTATTATCATACCCAGACCTATCCCAGAGCCTACATTGAGACATAAAACATCGGACCGGTTTCTGGCAAGTCCGAACCACGATTCGCCCAGGGCCATAGCTTTGGTATCATGTTCTGTGTAGACAGGGATTTTCAGGAGATCCTCAAAAATGACATCAAGGGGTTTTTGCCCAAGATTAGGGTAGGTATAGCTGATATTGCTTTTTTTATCGATGAGACCGGGTATACTTATACCTGCCCCAAGGATATTTTTTTTATCCAGATTATATTTTTCTATATACTGATCAATATGGCTTTTAAGTTCAATTAAAGTACCGGGAGCGTTATCAAGTTCAGTGTCAATTCTGAGAGTATTTCCAATTGCCTTGTTTTGGAGATTAAAAGCATTAATCCTGGTGTATTTTCTGGTTATTTCTATGCCGAGAATATAACGGACAGTCGGATTAAGGCCATATAACATCGGTCTGCGGCCACCACTTGACTCTCCGGTACCGAGTTCAGACACCCACCCTTCGTCCATAAGCTCATGCATGATCCTGGTCATTGAGGGTATGCTGATGCCTACGTGAATACAAAGGTCTGCTATGGTTTTGCGTTCATTGTGATAGAGTATGCTGAAGATCTGTTTTTTCAGAAACAGGTTTTTGATTTTACCTGTCTTTCCAGGGGATGATATTTTGTTTTTTTCGAACAGTTTTGATAAGTGCATGCAATTCAGGTCTTGATTGTCATGACATCCGTAAAAAATTACCTAAAAATATAAATAATGATCAAAACAAATCAATAATTGATAAAAAGTTTTAAAAGTTCTTATCAAAATTAAATTGGTTTCATATAAATATTCTGTGTATTGATCAGAGCTTGTGAAGATCTTTATAATGGAAATCTCAACAGAAGGACACTCAGAACTGACTGAAGAAAAGAAATGTTTCAAGAAAATAATCGGTGACGGAAGTAGCATGATTTCCACCCTCGATTGTAATAAGCTCGACTGATTCAGCTCCCCGTTCATTCATTGCCTGATAGGCTGAAGCAGAGTTAAAATAATATACAAACTCATCATCAGTTCCATGATACAATTGCAGGGGTGTTGAAGGTTTCCAGTCGTAGTTGTCGTTATCTGCAAGGGCGGTGATGAATTCAGTATCGCTGCCACTTATTATTCCTTCACGGAAGCCTGCTGTAAAGAGAACCTGCGGGTTCAGTTCAGGATTTTCAAATACCCCGTCTTCTGAAATTATGGTTGCGAAGGGTTCATTGAAGTAGTGGTTGTAGGGACGTTCAATTCTGTAAACCTTGTTATATGTATCAAGAGCCCAGAGGAATGTGTTAAGGTGAACAATTTCCTGATCAGCCTCAAGCAGGTATCTGGCAAACTCCGACTTATTATATGCTCCGGCCCCAGCCGTAGCAGCGGTTACCCTGAACTCATTTCTGTACTCCTCTTCCAGGAGTTTCAGAAGTGCCATGGTAGCATAACCACCCTGCGAATAACCAGTAAGAAACAGTTTATCATTTGCACTGAATCCACTGTTCAGATTATCAAATTCACGAACTGCCCGAAGCATATCTCTGGATGCCGTTGCGAGTGACCTGCCATGTTCATATGGATGATCCAGATGGCGGGATTTGCCGTATCCCAGATAGTCAGGCAGCGCCATGATATAACCTGCAGAAGCGTTTAACACGGCAGTAAAATAGAGATCGGAAGAGAACCATGATGGCGCATCTTCTTCTTCAGTTATAGTTCCGTGCTGGAAACTAATAAGTGGCATAGGATCTCTGATATCCGGCAGTACAAGTGCTCCTGACGCCAGTACAGGGTTATTATCCAGATCAATTGTTTCATATATGATCCTGTATACCAGAACATCATGGCGTATAAACAATGATATCTCCCGGGGCAGTTCTCCAAAATCGTTTAACAGGTTCAGAATATCATCCAATTTGAAGGAGGCAATAAGTTCAGATTCGAAGAAATGAACCGGATCGGGAAAAGGCTTTTCTCTCTCTTTTTCACATGCTACTAAAGCTAAAAGGAAAAACAGGATAATTATTAAACTGGATCTGGTTTTATTAAATTTCATGTATATAAAACAGGTTAATAAAGCTAATAATCAATTGGTATTTAAAAGCTATCGGTGCGTATATTGAAATTAAAAAAAGGTCATATTTGGTCTGATGAAACCATCCCGACACCCATTCCGGCCATCTCATCAATGGCTTTCTCTGTATCTCCCGGATTCTGTCTTACCCCTTCAATGGCATCGGTTACCAGGAATGTTCTGAAACCCTTTTTCAGGCTGTCCGCAGCAGTCGATTTTACACAATACTCAGTAGTCAGTCCCCCGATATAAACCTCCTTTACACCTTTCTCCCTTAAAAGCTTTTCAAGATCAGAATTTGTGGCTTCAAAGGCCGAGTAGCCATCGTCAACATTTCCCGTACCCTTCAGAAGATGTGTATCTATCTTTTCTGTCTTTAAATCAGGGTGATAGTCGGCACCATAGGTGTTTTCCACACAGTGGGCAGGCCATTTTTCAAAATGTACAGTACCTTCCGGATGCCAGTCCCTCGATGCAACCACCAAAGGGAACCTGCCAATTATTGTATTTAAGACAGGGACTACCCGGTCGCCTTCAGGAGCAGGAAGTGCCCCTCCGGGACAAAAATCATTTTGCACATCTACAATAATAAGCGCTCTCATTGCTTAATATGATTTATAAGGTTAAAAACTGCTGTTAATTCCCTCTATCAAACTTTTCCGCAGGTCCATCAGCTTTCTGCTGATACCAACCCTGTAAATATGGGGAAACTCAAAACGTTTATGCTCATCAGGGAGGTTCTTTAAACCATCTCTGACATACTGGGCAATCTTATAGGGATCCCTTACCTGAATTGAGGTAATTCCTTTTTTCATCACCTGCATAACAATCCCCACCCGTTTAAAGTTTGCTATGTTGCTGTTTTTTTCAGGACGAAACGGGTGGTATATCACATCAAAGTGATCTTCATCGTCCAGGCAGATACCGTCCTGCCTGATATCTGCCATCGCTGTGGACAAGCTTGTATACACCGTCCAGGGCCGCATCTTTTTTACCTGTTATGAGGTTTGTTCCAACCCCGAAGGAATCTATGGGGGCATTTTGTTCTCTGAGGCTACGTATAACATACTCATCCAGTTGGTTGGATGCAATGATCTTCACGTATTGCAGACCTTCATCATCCAGCATTTTCCTGGCATTTTTGCTCAGATAGGCAAGATCGCCGCTGTCCAGTCGAATACCGGACAGTTTATTACCCTCCCTTTCCATCTCTTTGGCTACTTTGATCGCATTGGGAACACCGGTTCGAAGGGTATCATATGTGTCGACCAGCAGAATACAGTTTTCAGGGAAGGTCCGGGAAAATTGTCTGAAAGCCGAAAGTTCATCCTCAAAGCTCTGTATCCACGAATGGGCCTGTGTACCTGTTGATTTCAGTCCATAGTGACAGGCTGCCAGCATATTGGAGGTACTGGCGGCACCCCCGATAATAGCAGCTCTGCTTGCCTGTATGCTTCCTGTTCCCTGGCCGCGCCTCAACCCGAAATCCACGAACTCCCTGTTCCCCGCAGCGTGACTGATACGGCTGGCTTTAGTAGCGATAAGCGATTTGAAATTAATGATATTCAGAAGCATGCTTTCAATAAGCTGGCATTCTATTAAGCTCCCTTCGACCGATATCAGGGGTTCATAAGGAAAGACGATCTCTCCCTCGGGGGAGGCAAATACATTGCCTTCGAACCTGAAGTTGCCGAGGTATTCGAGAAATTTGGGGTTGAATCTCCTGGATTCCAGAAAATATAATGCATCAGTGTCGAAGGAGAATCCTTCGAGCATTTCAAGCAGGTTATGGAGACCGGCAAATATAACAAACGAACCGTTGAAGGGTGCTTTTCTGAAAAAATAATCAAACCTGGCAGGGGTATCTTTTTTACCACTGAGAAAATAGCCCTGGGCCATTGTCAGTTCGTAATGATCTGTAAACAGTCCTCTTATGATTATCTATAAGTGCCATTTTCAAAACGGTAAATGGTTAATAATCAGGTCAGCCTCTCCATCCTTGTAAATGTGTCAATTTGCAGCCGGTGGCATCTGATCCGAAAGAATTATAAAACCTGTCCGAGTGATTTGTAGATACGTTCCATAGAGGATTTACTCATTTGCCCCTCAGCCGTTTCAAGTCCTTTTCCCAGTGAGGCATATGTAAATTCAGCGCCCGTGAAGGGTGCGGCCAGCCGTGTAATTTTTCCCCTGCTTCCAAGTCCGATAGCAATAATATTCTTCCCAAGGGAATAGAGGCTCAGGATGCGGGCATTATCTTCGGTGCTGTTAACCTTGCACACTATTTTTACAATATCTGCACCACTCATCGAGCACTCCTTTACAATCTGTTCCAATTCGCGTTTTACCGGAGTTTTTTCTCCGTCATAGAAGGTGATGATAACCCTGCATTCATTACCACGTGCAAAAGGAACGAGCTTTTCAAGGAATTCATCAGGTGCGTCCAATTCGGTATCTACAAGGTTTGCTCCTGCTTTTATTGCTGTCTTGAGTTTTTCAAGTCTCTCATCATGACTTACCTTTCCCGGCCGGAATGCCACTATGGTTTCAGCTTTCTGGGAACAGAGGGTTCTGATTTGCTCATCGGTAAAATCAAGAAGGTCAAGGCGCAACTCAATAAGATCTTCTGATTTAGCCTTCTCAAATGCTGTGTCGAAATCTGTATTTCCTATACTCGTGCAGATCATATAAATATTATTTACTTGGCATCGTTTTGATAAGGGGTTTGATATTTGCAATCAGCAAAAATGATAAAGTAACTTTATTAGGTAAAATTAACATTTTTTATCATACCATTTTCAATGCCTTTTATCTCTTATAATCAGGCGTTGGGCCCTCAGATCCCTGACACTGCCTTTTAGCCGGTATTTTTGAAGAGCAGTTTCTGAAAATTTTAGATTACTTTGCAGAAGCAATTAATGAGTGAACAGAGTAACCGCTCGATAACACAATAGCCAAAAAATAAACAACGATAAAAAAACAGTATAATGCATTTAATCAGATATATAACAGTGTTTTTTCTGCTGGTTGTACCGGCTGATATGGTTGCCCACAAGGAACCTGTCGATCTTGATATGGTACACCGGATAAGGCAGGAGGGATTGAAGAATTCGCAGATCAGAGATATATCCTTTTATCTTACAGACGTAATAGGACCCCGCTTATCCGGAAGCACAGGACTCAGCAATGCTTACACATGGACCAGTGAAAAGTTTGAGGAGTGGGAGCTGAGTAACGTGCAGGTAGCATCCTGGGGAGAATTCGGCCGGGGATGGGATAATGAAAGGTTCTATATAGCAATGACAGAGCCATACTATCAGCACCTTTTAGCCGTGCCACGTGCATGGACAAGGGGAACGGACAGCCTGGTGGTTACCAGTCCCGTACTGGTAAACATACAAAACGATGATGATTTTGACCGTTATCGCGGCACACTGGAGGGGAAGGTAGTGGTTACCCCGGTAACCTCTGAACCTGAACTCAGCTTTCAGCCGCTTGCCCACAGATGGGAAGATGAGGAGCTTGAACAGCTTGCACTTTATCCTGAGATCAGGTCGCCGGATTACGGACGACCGCAGAGGGAGAGGACGGACTGGTTCACAAGGCAGGCACTTAACCGGAGAATAATGCAGTTTTTGGATGAAGAGGGAGTGGTTGCCATACTTGATGCATCAGGAACCTTTGGTGCAGTGAGATCGCACGGGAGGGACTACAATATAAATGTTCAGCCGGGACTTCCCCAGATTGATATGACCTTTGAGCATTACGGCAGGATAGTAAGGCTGCTGGAGGCAGGAATAGAAGTTGAACTTGAACTGGATATACGCAATACATTTTTGTATAACGATCTTGAGGGTTATAATGTTATTGCCGAAATACCAGGAACAGACCCTGAACTTATGGATGAAGTTGTTATGATTGGGGCCCATCTCGATTCATGGCATGCAGGTACCGGTGGAAATGACAATGCCGCCGGAGTTGCCGTTATGATGGAGGTAATGCGGATATTTAAAGAGCTTGAGGTTGAGCCCCGGCGTACGATCAGGATTGCCCTGTGGGGTGCTGAGGAACAGGGTCTGAACGGATCACGGAATTATGTGCGCGAACAATTCTATGATCCTGCAGACGGTGGCAGAAAACCTGATTACGATAATTTTTCGGCCTATTATAATGTTGATAACGGTTCGGGTAAAATAAGGGGTATCTACCTGCAGGATAATGATGCATTGCGTCCCATCTTTGAGGCTTGGTTCGAGCCCCTTGCAGATCTGGGAGTAACCACAGTCACCCTCAGAAGTACCGGGAGAACCGATCATGTTGCGTTTGACAATGCGGGGTTACCCGGATTTCAGTTTATCCAGGACCGGCTTGATTACTTTCGGGGTTACCACACCAATATGGATACTTTTGAGCGGATGCATCTTGGAGATATGATGCAGGCGGCAACCGTTGTTGCCGTATTGGTTTACCATACTGCCATGAGGGACGAAAAGCTTCCGCGGAAGCATTTTGGCAGGTGATATTGATTATCAAAGGAATAGCTATATTTGGCTGAGGAGAGCTGGCCATTTTTAACTGAGAGCAAATACACCCGATCCTACGGAACAGGTATAATCTCGTGCTATGTTCACTTGCCCGGATATTCGTCATGACTGTCCAGGCAGGTGTGGTTGTTTTTATTCATATTTAAGTGAGTCGGCCGGATTTGTGTGTGCTCCCCTTACCGCCAGTCCGGTCACCGTCAGAATCGCCACCACAAGGGCCGCAGCTCCCGAGAAGATGAACATCCACGGTTCCATTTCAATGCGGTATGCGAAATTTTCCAGCCAGCCCTTCATCACGTACCATGCAAAAGTCCATCCTATCACGATTGCAGGCAGTACCCAACGGCCCAGGTCCCTGTACAGCATAAAAAGGATAGAGCCTGAGGTTGCCCCCAGCACTTTTCTGATCCCGATCTCCCTGGTGCGTTTTATTATAGTAAAAGAGGTGAGTGCGTAAATACCCAAAAGAGAGACGATTATTGAAAGAGCAGCCGCAAACCCCACCAGTTTGGCGCTTCTTTCCTCCTGCTCATAAGATTGCCGCAGGTCTTTATCCATAAAAAAGTAGCTGAAAACATAGTCGGGATCAAACTTCTGCATTACCTTCCTTATTGCCTCCAGTGTCTTTGCCGTATCCCCGGGGGCTATCCTGACAGGCATATACTGGATAAAGGGAGAGAACCTTGTGTGGGCAATAGGTTTTATCGGCTCGTGAAGCGACTGGAAATGGTAGTCCCTTACCACTCCGACCACTCTTCCCCTGAACTCCCACACATATATCTCCTCACCCAGCGGGTCCTCCAGTCCCAGTGCCCTTACCGCCTCCTCGTTCAGGATTATCTCCGGATGCATTTCCCTTGAAAAATTGGTGCCACTGACAAAGGGGATCTCAAAGGTCTTGAAATAGCCGTCATGCACTCTTACCTCGTACATCATAATGGCATCTTCGCGGTTTCCGGCTGCAGGGTAGCTGTTCTGTATGGCAGTGTGCCTGCCCGGTATACCGTTTGAGCCGGCTACGCTCAACACCTCACTTAGCGATAGCAGCTCCTTTTTAACAACTTCATAGCTTTCCCTTATACCGGATGTAAGGTCATCCAGTATCACCACATTTTCGCTGGTGAAGCCCCGATGACCTGTTTGCATGTATCTTACCTGCCTCTGGAGAATGACAAGACACGTAATTAGAAATATTGCAATGGCAAACTGGAAAACAACAAGTGTTATCTTCAGAAGCCTGCCTCTGGCGCGACCCGATGCTTCTGTTTTGAAAAGGATCCTGACCGGACGGAATCGTGCAAGGTAAAATGCCGGGTAAGAACCTGCTGCCAATCCTACAACTAAAACAGTCACGATCAAAAACACCCAGATTTCCAATGCCCCATATTCTATTGTCAGATTCCTGCCTACGATGTTTCCGAAAGAGGGTATAATGAGTTCAGCCAGAGAGACGGCGATTGCCGTTGCGATCAGGGTTGTTATAACAGATTCGCTGATGAATTGTTTTACCAGATCGGTCCTTGTCGCACCGGTAATCTTCCTGAGGGCCACTTCTTTGCTTCGTGTTTCGGCCCTGGCAGTGGCCAGGTTTATATGGTTAACCACGGCAATTATCAGAATGAAAAGGGCCAGAAGGGAAAAAATGTATATGTTTGACATGCTGCCCTTATATTCAACATCATAATCGATATGCTCCGAGTGCAGGTAAATTTCAGAGAGGGGCTGAAGAAAAGGTGTTGCCGTAATTCCCGTTCCGCTTAACCGTTCGCGGTAATATCCGGTTATGAATTCTTTTGTGGTTTCAAGTGCTGCTTCCCGGCCAGCCACCTCATCAAGCAAAAAGTAGGAATGAAAACTGAACCCTCTGTTGTCGATATACTTCTCCTCATCGGGCAGAGAACTGAATGTTATAAGCAAATCGAACCGGAGATGCGATTGTACGGGAGGGTTCTCCACTACGGCGCTAACCATGTAATCCCGTCCGTCGACGGTTATCGATTCTCCGCTTGCCTGCGTTGTTCCGAATATTTTATTTGCCAGGTCGGCGGTTATGACCACGTTACCCGGGTCTTCAAGCGGTGCTGCCGGATCTCCCTCAATCACCGGGAAAGTGAAGATATCGAGAAAATCTTTGTCAACATAAAAGAGATTATTGCCGCGGAAACGGTTCTGCCGGTATTCTATATCTACCACCGGAAAGGGGTCTATTCTGGTTACGGTGGTGATTTCGGGAATGGCATCGGGGAGCAGTACCGGCAGGCGGCCCTGGGAAACCGGACCCGTTATGGAGTGATCACCAGCCATTTCCACATGCGATCCAATTCGATAGATACTGCCGTAATTTTCGTGGAATCTGTCGAAACCCACCTCATGGGCTATAAAAGTGTAGATTAATAGCACTGCTGCCATTCCGGCCGAAAGTCCGAAAAGGTTCACAATGGAGTATGACCTGAACCTGTTGAAATTGCGTAATGCTGTTATTATGTAATTTCTGATCATACGTTCGTTATAAAAAGCTGTATGTGGCCGGTTAAACCTTTTCGCTCAACTCAAGCCAGCGGTCTGACTTACTATCAAGTTTGCCGGAAACTTCTGCGTGCTTTCTTGAGTATTCCTGTAGTTGTTCGCCTGAAAGTTTCCCCCCTGAAAGGGCCTCTTCAAGTGAAGCTTTCTCCTTTTCAAGCAGTTCAATATCCTTTTCAAGCTTCTCCAGTTCCTGTTTTTCATTAAAGCTGAGCTTTTGCTTTTTTTTAGATAATGCAGCCGCCGGTTGTTCTTTCCCTTTTCCTGAAAATTCTCTGGCAGATGTTTTTTTTGAAGAAAACCGCATAGCATCTTCCTTTTCCTGTTTACGGACGTGATCCCTGTACTGGGTATAGTTTCCTGGAAAATCACGGATTGTGCCATTTCCTTCAAAAACAAAAATATGATCCGATATCTTATCAAGGAAAAACCTGTCGTGCGAAACCACCAGCAGGCAGATCCCTGCCGTTGCGAGATAGTCCTCCAAAACATTAAGGGTTTCAATATCAAGATCGTTGGTCGGTTCATCAAGTATCAGAAAGTTGGGGCTGCGCATCAGCACCGTCACCAGGTAAAGCCTTCTTTTTTCACCTCCGCTCAGTTTTCCGATATAGTCATGCTGCCTGGGGGGAGGGAAGAGGAAATGGTTCAGAAGCTGAGCCGAGCCAATTGTTGATCCGTCGCTCATTTGTACCACCTCGGCAATGTCCCTTACCGCATCAATTACCCTCTCTCCGTCGTCAAAATTTATCCCTTCCTGGCGGAAGTAGCCGAAACGAACCGTTTCGCCGGTATCGACAACCCCGGTGTCGGGCTTAAGCATTCCGGTTACAATATTCAGAAAAGTGGTTTTTCCGGTCCCGTTCTTTCCTATTATCCCTATTTTCTCAAACCGGCTGAAGGTATATGAGAAATCGCTTATTACCCTTTCCGGGCCGAAACTTTTGCTGATGTGCCGCAATTCCAGTATCTTGTTTCCAAGGCGCCTGCTTCCTGCTTTTATACTGATGTTTCCCGCATCCTGGATTCCCCTGGCTTTTTCTTTAAGATCATGAAAAGAATCTATCCGCGACTTTGACTTGGTGGTCCGTGCCTTAGGCATCCTCCGCATCCATTCAAGCTCTTTTCTCATCAGGTTGCGGGCCTTGTCGGTAATGGCCTGCATGTTTTCGAGCCGTTCGGCACGTTTTTCAACATAATATGAATAGTTTCCGGAATACCTGTAGATGTTGCTGTTATCCATCTCAATGATCTGGTTGCACACCCTGTCGAGAAAATACCTGTCGTGCGTTACCATCAGTATGGTCAGGTTTGACCTTTTAAGGTAGTTTTCCAGCCATTCGGTCATATCCAGATCAAGGTGGTTGGTAGGTTCGTCGAGAATCAGCATTTCGGGCTCATCAATGAGCACTTTTGCCAGGGCCACACGCTTTCTCTGTCCACCGGAAAGCTGTCCCGTCCGCTTGTCAAATTCAGTAATATCCAGTTCTGTGAGTATCTGCTTTGCCTTTGTCTCCTGGTCCCATGCCTGCAAGGCATCCATACGGGAAGTCAGTGTATCGATAAGGGTTTTATCACCGCTGGTAAGAGCTTCTTCATATTCGCGGATCGTTCGTGTAATTTCTTCTGAAGAAGCAAACACCTGGTCAATTACAGTCATATCATCATTCAGAACTGGCTCCTGTTCAAGATAACCGATCTTCAGATCCCGTGTTGCCGTTATCTTGCCGCTGTCGGCCGTATCTTTCCCCGAAAGGATATTCAGAAGTGTTGTCTTTCCCTCTCCGTTCCTGGCGATCAGCGCTACTTTATCATCCTTGTTGACAACCAGTGAGATGTCGGTGAATATCGTCAGACTTCCGTACGATTTGCTGATATTGTCTGCCTGGAGCAGGGGTGTCATAATTGATGCTGTTTTGGAATGCAAAAGTAATCAATAAAAAATGATCTATCTTTACCGCCTGCAACTATCAGTCCGCCTGATGCAGTAAACGGGCATCAGGTGCTGCCGGTGCCCGGGCAGGAATAATTGTAGTTTGCCTGTAAAGTCAGTGTTTGATTCAGAAAGCGTACATTATGGATCAACTCTAATCAAATATTTCAATGCGAAAGGAAGAGAGATTCAGAAGGGTGCTTGAATATTTCCTCAGGGAGCAGCCGGCTCCCGAAACTGAACTGATGTATACCGATCCGTACGAGCTGGTGGTGGCTGTGATTCTCTCTGCGCAGTGCACCGACAAAAGGGTTAATTTGATCACCCCGTCCTTTTTCAGCAGGTTCCCCGACCCTTACTCGCTGGCAGATGCCGGGGTGGAGGAGGTGTTTGAAATAATAAAAAGCTGCTCATACCCCAATAATAAATCGAAACACCTGGTCGGCATGGCGAAAATGCTGACCAGTGAATTTGGCGGCCAGGTGCCAGCCGATGTGGACCTGTTGCAGAAACTGCCCGGTGTGGGCCGCAAGACCGCCAATGTGCTGGCCTCGGTTATATATGATATGCCTGCCTTGGCCGTTGATACTCACGTGCATCGGGTTTCAGCCCGGCTGGGGCTTACCAGGAATGCAAAGACTCCATTGCAGACCGAGATGCAGCTTGTAAGGCATATCCCGGGGGAGCTTATATCCAGGGCCCACCACTGGCTGATCCTGCACGGCCGTTACGTATGTGTTGCGAGAAAACCAAAATGCGGGGAATGCGGGATCAGTGATCTGTGCAGATACTATGCCGATAAGCAAAAAGCCGCATTAAAGACTGGTCGTTAAGCTGTTCATCGACCTGATATATAATGATCTTCAGCCAGGATGACGGGAGAAAAAATTCCTTAAGCGGCAACTTCCGGACAAATTTCCCGTATTTATTTATTGAATAAATCTTTTATTATTTATGAAATCATCGTGGAAGATGTTTAAAAGGAACAGTCGGATTTTAAGTGTTGTGGCAGTAATAATGCTTTTACTGCCTGCATTTGCCGGTGACACTATTCCCCAACTGAACAGGCAGGTGATGGAATACGTTGAGTCAGTCATAGGCGAGCAGGTGGACAGGGGAGAATGCTGGGATCTTGCCTACCAGGCGCTTACCCGGATCGATGCCAGGTGGGACGGCAAATACAAATACGGACGTGAGGTAAATCCCAAACGGGATGAAATATTTCCGGGCGATCTGATTCAGTTCAGAAATG
>SLKJ01000073.1 GCA_007134675.1 Bacteroidales bacterium | reverse complement strand
GCCGAATATGATATCAGCATCAACATGCCTGACCCCTGGCCGGGAGGATGGTGGCACCTGAGCGACATAGTCGAATATGAAAGGGTAAACACCCTGTCCTACATGCATACCGCTGCAATACACCGGGAGGAGATACTCAGGCACCGCAATGAAATAACAAGGAAGGAAGTGGAAAGGGGCAGGAGCGAGGCTCCCTTTTACTACATAATGCCGCTGGATCAGCATGATAAAAGCGAGCTTGCCGACCTTGTCAACCTGTTGGACAAGCATGGGGTTAATTCCTACCGTTTCCTTGCAGATCAGGTTATTGATAACCGGCTGCACAGGGCGGGAGATATAGTTGTTCCCCTTGCCCAGCCATACCGAGCATTTATCAAGGAGATCATGGAAGCTCAGAAATTTCCGGTACGTCACTACACCACCGGCGGAGATATGATCAGACCCTATGACATTACCAGCTGGTCGCTTCCCCTGCATAAAGGAGTCGAGGCTGTTGAGATCAATACCAGTTATGAGATCGCTGCATCAGATATGCAGCTGATAGAGATACCTTTCACCTTTGATGCCGTTAAACCGGGAACATATACCGGGGTTTTGTTTACCGCCACCAATAATGAAAGCTTTAAAGCTGCCTTTGCAGCAGCAGATATGGGCATGAAGGTGGAGAGGCTGGTTGAGGATTATTATTTTGAGGGTAATTCTGTTGAAGGTAATTCTGATGAGGGTAATTTTGTTGAGGGCTATACTGTTGATGGCCGTAAATTTCCCGCGGGCAGCTTTTATATTGCATCTCACCGGAACCTTGACAAATTGCTGGAAAACCTTATTGTCCAGCCACATTATCTGACCGGTAGTTTTGAGGGTAAAACCAAAGCGTTGCAGGTACCGCGCATAGCCCTTGTTGAAAGCTGGTTCCATGACATGGATGCCGGGTGGACCCGCTATCTGTTCGATACCTACAAGATTCCATACACGGTTTTGAGGCCGGCAGACCTTCAGGAGGTAAACCTTTCGCGCAATTACGACCTGGTGATCCTGCCTGATCAGAGCCAGGCATTGCTTATGGAAGGCAAGGGAGGCAGTCCCGGAAACTATATCATAACAAGGTACCCTCCTGAATATGCGAAAGGAATGGAAAGGGAAGGCCTGAACAACCTCTTGTCTTTTATTGATCGTGGCGGTAAGGTTGTGTCATGGGGGCGATCGACCGAGATCTTCATGGGCAACCTGGCAATAGAAGAGGATAATGGAGAGAAACAGGAATTCAGCCTTCCGGTAAGTAATATAGGAAGCAGGCTCAGGAATGAGGGACTCGATGTTACAGGTTCGTTGCTCCGGGTCAGGCTCCGGCCGGATCATCCTCTCACATTGGGTATGCCTGAGCAGACCGGAGTATTTCACAGGGGCAATCCGGTATTTGCGACGAGCTTTCCCTATTTTGACATGGACAGGAGGGTGATAGCCGCATTTCCGGAAGATGATATCCTGATGAGCGGTTTTGTTGAAAATGAAAAACTTCTTCGGGAACAGGTCGCCATGGTCTGGGACAAAAAGGGGAAGGGCCAGCTGGTGCTTTTCTCCTTCTGTCCCCAGTTCCGCGGCTCAACCCCCGCAACCTACAAGCTGCTGTTTAATTCGCTTCTTATGGAGTAAATCAGTTAGCCAGTCCGGGCGGGTTCCTGATTAAGCTGTTTGCTTATTCTCCGTATAATCAGATTGCATGACAAGGGACTGGCATTGATCTTAACCGACTGCCTGGATATTATGCAGAAGTTTTACCAGTCGTCAGTCCGGAATGAAGAAGCCGGCAGTCCCTCGACATTGTAAAGTTCACCCATAACATAATCGTCAAAAGCATATCTTACAGCAACAGGTTTTGCCACTTGCGGAGCAAACAGGGTTATCCCCTCCCGGGTAATAAACGCAATCGCCTGATAGAACCGTTTGTTATTTCCTGCAATTTTGAAATTTACCAGATCCTTACCAAAAGTTGTGAGGCCATTTTCAGCATGGTCAAAAGTAAGTTTTATCATATTCCCTTCAATGATCATATTATTTAGCACAGGACCTGAACATGCAAATCCATTTTTTCCGTAAGTTCTGGCAAGGGCAAGATATGCAAGTCGTTCGCCGGCCACTCTTTTATTGGCAGGATGGATGCAATCCTTTTCACCTGCATCCATCAGACTGGCCATGCCGGTATTGGGTAGTGCCGTTGATGCTTTAAGCTGAGCTTCACGAAGAAAAGCTGAATTCAACCCTTTGGTGCCATAATCGAAAGGTGCAATTTGCACATAGTAAAACGGCATTTTATCAATTCCCGATTCAGAACGCCAGTTTTCAATCAAACCCGGCATAAGTTCTGTATACCGAAACGGATCATGTCTGTTGGACTCACCCTGGTACCAAAGGGCACCCCTTACTGAGAATCCTGTAAGAGGCTTAATCATTGCATTGAAGAGCACGGTTGGCAGTTGGTGAGAAAAATCACCAGTTTGATTTTTATCAGGAAGCGTTATCCAATCAAATCTCTTTAAACCCTCTTTGCTGATCCATGGTTCTATGCGCGTACCTCCCCAACTTGAACATATCAGTCCCACAGGAACTCCAAGAACCTCCTGGATCATACTTCCAAAGAAATAGGCAGTGGCGCTGAATTCGGCAACATTTTCAGGAAGACATTCAAGCCATTCTCCTGTCAGATCATCAAGTGGCTCAAGGCTTTTATCGGGGCTTACCGTGAAAAGCCTTATATATTTGTTACTGGAAGATGCAATTGCTTCATTGGATCCGATAACTGGTTCATTCCGGTAACCTTTCATGGGCATTGCCATGTTTGACTGGCCCGAGCAGATCCAGACTTCACCAATGAGGACATTGGACAGTTTCAGTTCTTTACCGTCAGAAATAATTATTTCGTAAGGACCTCCGGCAGATGGTGTTTTAACTGCTGTTTTCCAGTTTCCCTTTTCGTTTGCACGTATCCTGTAAGTATTGTTATCCCATGAAGTCGTAATTTCAACAATATTGCCGGGAGTGGCCCTGCCCCATACAGGAGCATCTGTTTTCTGCTGTAAAACCATATTATCATTAAATATGGCCGGCAGTATAATTTCTGCTTTCAGAACGCTGCCATTATTAACAGCACTGCTGATTAAGAAGATGAATATTATGAGTTTTGGTTTCATTTGAAGGATTTGTTTGGTAAATAACATAATTATCTTGTATGTTAACAAATGTATTACAATTAGTACCCTGTTGTCAATACCCTGTAAAAAAACAGATATAGCCAGCAACGATAAGCCCTGTCATTATCTGGCAACAACTAATAAGCTATATTAACATTTGTCCCAAATGGTTATGGACCGGAATTTCATAATGCCGTTAATCCAATTATTATTATATTTGGATCTGCAACCATTATGTGGCCAATAAGTTAAGCAGCTTATGATTATTATTTTTTTCACTGTAACCATAAATCACCTAGTTCAGGTTATTTGTTAATTGGTTTATATTTCCGGAAAGTAACCAACCTGAGTTAATCAATGGATTTTTATGAAAATTATTGGAGTTATACCTGCACGATTCGGTTCCACAAGGTTAAAAGGTAAACCTTTAAAGGATATAGGAGGAAAACCTATGATTCAGCATGTTTACGAGAGAGTTTGTGAATCCAGAATAATAGAACGTGTGATAGTTGCAACGGATGATGAAAGAATTTCCGATGTTGTAAGAGGTTTTGGGGGAGAGGCAGTTATTACATCATTGAGTCATTCAACTGGTAGTGAGAGGGTTGCTGAGGTGGTGCAGAGTATTGATTGCAAATTTGTAGTAAATATTCAGGGGGATGAGCCACTTATTAAGCCTGAAATAATTGATGAAATTACATTGGCCCTGGTAACAGGTAATGATATTGAGATGTCAACAGGTGCGCATCAGATATTTGACGAAGAAATGTTTCACGACCCCAATTCAGTAAAAGTTGTAACAGATAATAAAGGTTTTGCTCTGTATTTTTCAAGATCTCTTATTCCATATCCAAGAGACTCCAAAACTTTGGAAGTTTTTGAACATATCGGGATATATGCTTTTAGAAAAGAGTTTTTGCTCAAATTTGTACAATTTGAAGATACACCTCTGTCACTTACTGAATCTTTGGAACAATTGAAGGTTTTGGAAAATGGGTTTAAAATAAAAGTTGTAGAAATAAAACATGATTATAAAGCTGTTAGCGTTGATACTGAGGATGATTTGAATGAAGTGAGAAGAATAGTAAAAGCACAATCAAATTCATAAAATACTTTCCATGAGAGGATATTATGAAATAAGGTTATTTTTTTTGCTTAAAAAAACATATATTGCTGACATTAGAAATCCAGTAATTCCGCCAAAATAAAACAAATATGATAGATCTCAGTTCAGCCTATACCAGACCAAAACGTTTAAAATCAATCAGTTCACAAGTCAAAGCAGCGTCTGTTGCAGGAATTGCCCTTGGCATGCTCCATCTGTCAGGTTGCACTCCACGGGAAACGGAAGAACCCCGGCGCCCCAATATCCTGTTTGCCATAAGTGACGACCAGTCTTTCCCGCACACCAGTTTTGAAGGCAGCAGATTTGTTAATACGCCTGCCTTTGACCGAATTGCAGAAGAAGGGATCTATTTCACCAACGCTATAGCCTCTTCTCCCGGTTGTGCACCCTCCCGTAGCTCCATTGTAACCGGACGTCACCACTGGCAGAACGAACAGTCCGGGCAACATGGATCTTCATGGATGAAAAAGCATGTACCCTTTATCGATCTGCTGGATCTGAACGGCTATGTTACCGGCCGTACCGGGAAGGGGGTTGTCCCCTTCCAGTACGCCAGGGATGAGAATGATTCATTATGGCGGTCCACCGATGCAGGAGGTATTGCACACAGCAATATCCGTTACGAACCGGGATCACCCGGAGATGAGCGGACGGCAACCGGGATAAACACGTTAAATTATTTTGAGAATTTCAAATACTTCATGGAGAATGTACGCGAAGACGAACCCTTCTTTTTCTGGTATGGCTCAACTGAACCTCACCGTGGATATGAAGACGGTTCATGGAAGAGAAAAGATAAAAACCCTGAAGATGTTCAGGTACCCGGATTTCTTCCCGATAATGAGGTTATAAGGGGAGATCTGCTTGACTATGCAGTTGAGATTGAGTGGTTCGATCTGCACCTGCAACGTATGCTTGCCTACCTTGAAGAGACGGGTGAGCTTGAAAACACAATCGTCATTGTTACATCCGACCAGGGCATGCCATTTCCCAGGGCAAAGGCCAACTGCTACGAATACGGGATCCGCGTGCCTTTTGCAGTGCGTTACCCGGACAGGTTTCCCGGAAACAGGATAGTTGATGATCCTTTGAGTTTTGCAGATCTCGCCCCTACCATTCTTGAGCTTACAAATACCAGTCCTGAGGGCATGTTACCTATTTCCGGAAATAGTATAGTACATATCCTTGAATCGAATGACCAGGGTAGAGTGGATGAAACAAAAAAATATGTTTTTTCCGGCCGGGAGCGTCACTCATCATCCAGATACCGGAACTGGGGCTATCCGATACGAGCTATCCGCAGTACCGACTTCCTTCTGATATGGAATTTGAAACCTGAACGCTGGCCTGCAGGAGCACCACAAGCCATTAGACCCGGAACAGATGGGGTACTTCTTCCTATGTACGGAATAGATGAAGATGGGGTTCACCATCACCACTGGGCCTTTACAGATATTGATCCATCTCCTTCAAAGTCTTATATCATTGAAAACCACCGGGATGAAACCATAAGACCATACTTCGATCTGGCAGTTGCCAAAAGGCCTGAATTTGAGCTTTTCGATGTAAAAAACGATCCCGGCAACCTCAACAATCTTTCAGGGAACCCGGATTATTCAGAAATCGAAAATGAGATGAAAGAGGCCCTGATGCAGGAGCTGATAAGGTCAGAAGACCCGAGGGTAGTAGGACCTGATAAGGAGATTTTTGATTCATATCCCCGATATATGTTTATGCGCGAGTTCCCGAAACCGGATTCAACAGTCCGGTAATTACCCGGCTCACCACAAATGACGGTTCCACTTTGTTAAGGGGTTTTAGTGCTTATTTCATTATAGGATTTAAGTGCTTATTTCATTATAGGATTTTAGTGCGCTTATTTATTAAAGGATTTAAGCGTGTTTATTTATTAAAGGATTTAAGCGTGTTTATTTATTAAAGGATTTAAGCGTGTTTATTTATTAAAGGATTTAAGCGTGTTTATTTATTAAAGGATTTAAGTGTGCTTAAAAAGCTTTTATTGTGATGTAATGTGATGGTTTTTTATTGTTTATTTGTATTTTAGTATTTGTATTGTTTTAACAATGATTGACAGGTCATTCATACCTATTTATCAGAGGCTTTTTGAATTTTATAAAGAAAGGATAGTTAAGCAGGAATATTTGCCGGGCGCACGGATTGATTCCATAAACCGGATAATAAGAAGACATGCTGTTTCGCGTGAAACTGCAAAACTTGTTCTCAATAAGTTAAGTGATGAGGGTTTTATAGTCAAAAAAGCCGGAAAGGGTTCTTTCGTTACATATACAAGGGAAATACAACGAGTATGGGGAATAGTGACTCCGTTTTATTCTACAAATATTGAAGATCTGATTGCAAATATTAATGAGGAGGCTCAGAAGGTAAACAGGTCTATCAGATATTTTCTTCATTATAATGAGCCCGAGGAGGAGATCAGACTGGTTGGTAATATGTTGAGGCAGGGTTACGAAGCAATTATTGTTGTCCCAAATTATGATGAATCAATAACGGCAGGTTTTTACCGGAATCTTAACCATGGAAATTCAGTGGTGGTTTTGGTTGATAATACCATGGGAGGCTCTTTTTTTAATTATGTGATTCAAAGTTATGATCTTGGTGTGAAAAGGGCAATTACTTACATGACAACCCGGAATGATAAGAATTTTTTATTTGTTAAAAATGAGATTTGGAGAGGGAGGAACCTGGTACATGAACTTATGGAGCAGTCCATGAAGATGTTCATCGATCAGAAAGCTCCGGAAAGAAAGCTTTTTGTTATCTCCGGTTTGTCAGATTTTAGCCAGGAGTTCATTGAATTGAATGATATTGGAGGTATTCTTTGCATCACTGATGTTGACAGCTTAAAGGTTACAGGCCGCTTAAACAAATGGGGAATAAAGATTCCCGATCAGGTATCTGTCGTTTCATATGGAAATACCGAACTTACCCAGTCTGCCAGTCCGCAGATTACTTCGGTAGATTGCAGGTACCCGGAAATGGCAAGGCTGACAGCATCTTTGATATTTAATAGAAATACCCTGACAACAAAACAACATATTATTGCTCCTGAAGTTGTTGTGAGGCAAACTTAATAGCAGTTTTACCAGGATCGTGATGTTATAACAACTATTTGTCATATTATTTACAAACAAAAATCATTTTATCATGGAAGAATTATTAAAACAAATTGCACATTGTGTTGAATTCGGAAAGATCAACCAGGCTTCACCATATCCGCCTGATCTGAAAGGTAAGGATGGTGCCGATGAGCTCACTAAAAAGGCCCTTGATCAGGGTGCCACTGCAGAGGAGATACTTACAAATGCACTTATTGTGGGTATGGGGAAAGTCGGTGTTAAGTTTCGTGAAAACAAAGTTTTTGTGCCTCAGGTGCTTATGTCAGCCAAGGCGATGAGCGCAGCTATGGCTCATTTAAAACCCCTGTTTGCAAGCGGTGCAGCAAAGAGAAAGGGCACGTTCATAATTGGTACTGTTCAGGGTGATCTTCACGATATTGGAAAGAACCTGGTATCTATGATGGTTGAAGGAAACGGTTATGAGGTAATTGATCTGGGAGTGGATGTAAATGCTGATACATTCCTCACCGAGGCAGAAAAGTATCCGCATGCTGTTATTGGTCTGTCAGCTCTTCTTACCACTACTATGGTTAATATGGAAAATATCGTTAATGCTTTAAAGGAGAAAAATCCCGAAACCAAAGTTTGCATAGGAGGAGCGCCTGTGACGCAGGATTTCTGCAATAAGATAAATGCAGATCTGTACAGTCCCGATCCGCAGGGACTTGTTGAGTACCTTGACAAACTTGCATCATAGTGTATTTCAGTAGTTATTGCTAGTTTAACCTAAAAAAAGATCAATGAAATTTAAGAAGCTTGCTATAGAAAGCATGGAGGACCTATGCTTCGGTACGGCTCCCAGTCCTGTAACTACGCGTCGGGGACTAATTATAGGGGGCGGGAAGGTATACCCGGAGCTTAATTTCACCCTTCCTCCAATGCATATAAATGATGATACATTTCCTGATATAAAAAATCAATACAGAGAGATAGTCAGGGCAGCTCTTCAGCGTGGTTTGGAGCTTTATTCTGAGGGGATTGTTTTCGAATTTGAAACCCTCATTGAGATGACCAAAAATCCTTCTTACGGGGTTGACATCGTGAAGGTAATGAACGAGGAATGTGAGAATTATTTTGTGAAGCACGGACTGAAAAGTGAGATTCGCCTGACGCCTAATGATCTGAGGGAATTTGAACGCCCTCCAAAACAGCGTACTTCAGGTTACCTTGATACTATGCTTGAGCTTTTCGAGGAAGGGGCAAAGGCGGGTGGTGACCTGTTATCAATTGAAAGCACAGGCGGTAAAGAGATATTTGACGATGCACTGATGCACTGTAATATCAGAGAGATAGCTTTTGCGCTGAATGTCCTGGGCGTAAGGGATATGCAGATGTTATGGGAGAAAATTGCCGGGATTGCTGACAAACAGGGAAAGATTGCCGGTGGAGACACTGCCTGTGGATTCGGCAATACTGCAATGGTTCTGGCGGAGAAAAAGTATATACCCAAAATTTTTGCTGCCGTGGTGAGGATTATGACTGTAAGCCGGACAATAGTTGCCATTGAGCAGGGAGCCAAAGGGCCTGATAAGGATTGCGGGTATGAAGGAGCATTTCTCAAAGCTATAACAGGCACCCCCATTTCAATGGAAGGCAAAACAGCAGCCTGTGCCCATCTTAGTCCCCTCGGCAACATCGCAGGAGCATGTGCTGATCTATGGAGCAATGAATCGGTACAGAATATTAAACTGCTTGCAGATATGGCGCCCACTGTTTACTTTGAGCAGCTCACCTATGATACCCGCCTTTTTAACCAGGCTGTTTCGTCAGGTAAAAGTGATATACTGAAACTTCAAAAATATATGGTAGAGTCAGATATGTACCTTGATCCCCAGGCATTTATTCTGGCTCCTGAGAATGTCATAAAGATATCGGCGGAGATCGTCAAAGGCAGCAACCACCTGGATGCTGCAATAAAGGGCGCACTAAAGGGAATTTCTCTTATTGAAGATGCCGTATCGGAAGGACGACTGAAATCTTCAGAGATGGAAGATGCATATATCCCGGTATTAAAAGATGAATTATCATCAATCCCCGTTTCTGAGGATGAGTTTATTGCAGAAATGGATAGTATAATTGACAAAACCAAATATATAAAGGAGGAGTATGGATTATAAACAAACAGGATTATCCCTGGTTAAAAAAGCATTTAACCATGAGACTGTGGAACGGATCCCCTGGGTACCGTTTGCAGGGGTTCACGCTGCAAAGTTACTGGGAATTGGCGCTGAGAAGTATCTGAAATCCCCGGACCTTATATTCAAAGGTGTTTCAAAAGCTGTGGAGCTCTACAAACCTGATGGCATACCCGTTGCATTTGACCTGCAGATTGAGGCTGAAACGCTAGGATGCCAACTCAACTGGCCGGATAACAGTCCCCCCTCCGTAATCTCCCATCCGCTCCAGGAGGGCGTAAAAATTGAGGATCTCAGCATTCCTTCAGCCTCTGATGGCCGGATACCGGTTGTTATGGAAGCCGCCAGTAAGCTCCGGGAAAAGTATCCTGACATCGCTCTTTACGGACTTATCACAGGCCCTTTTACCCTGGCCCTCCATCTGATAGGCACCGACATCTTTATGAAGATGTTTGAGGATCCTGATGAGGTAAACAAGGTAATGAGCTTTTGCGCCGATGTGGGGAAGATGATGGCGGACTGCTACATCGGGGCGGGTTGCGATGTGGTGGCAATGGTTGATCCTATGACCAGCCAGATAGATCCTCACTCCTTTGAAACTTTTGTGTCACCTTATGCGACGGACATATTTGCCTTTATTCGCGAAAAACAGAGCCTGAGCTCATTTTTTGTCTGCGGCAACGCGAAACAGAACATTGAAGCTATGTGCAAATGTAAGCCGGACAATGTTTCAATAGATGAAAATATTCCTCTGGATTATGTGCGGGATGTTGCCCTTGAAAATGAAATAAGCTTTGGCGGCAATATGAGACTTACCACGGTGCTGCTGATGGGAAAACCTGAGGATTGTCAGCGCGAAGCACTTGAGTGCATGGATACAGCTGGCAGAAAAGGCTTTGTGCTTGCTCCGGGTTGTGACCTGCCGATGGATACACCACCTGAAAACCTTGAAGCTGTTACGGATCTTGTGCATAACGAAATGCTGCAGGGAGAGCTCAGGGCATCGGCTGCAACTATAACTGAGGTTGAAAAGCTTGACCTCAGCAGCCACTGGAGCAAAGACAAGGTGATAATTGACATAATAACCCTCGATTCAGCTTCCTGTGCCCCCTGCCAGTATATGGTAAATGCAGTGGCAAGGGCTTCTGACCCTTTCGGGGAAAAGGTCATTTACAAAGAACATAAGATAACCGGTAAAGAAGGTGTTCAGATGATGACAAGCCTTGGTGTCAGGAACCTGCCAACCATTGTAATAGACGGTAATATTGAGTTTATATCGCAAATACCACCGGTAGGAAAACTGGAAGATAAAATAAAGGAATACCTGAAGTCAAAAAAATGATGATTTGAGAGGCAACAGTTATGATTAGTGAAGCGAGGGGGAGCATTATTCCTTTTTATCTGGTTACGGGTTTCCTGGGAAGTGGAAAGACAACCTTGCTGAAAAATATCCTTATCGGGTATTCAGGGAAGAAACGTATTGCCGTTATACAGAATGAGTTTGCTCCATCAGGCATTGATGGTGTAGAATTGAAAATGACAGGTGCCGGTTTCAGGCTGGTGGAGATAAATAACGGCTCGGTTTTCTGCGTTTGCCTGATGGCTAATTTTGTTGAATCGGTTCAGGATATAATTGAGGAGTACAAGCCGGAGATGATATTCCTAGAGGCAAGCGGACTTTCCGATCCGGTAAATATTATTGAACTTCTGGGCGGGGATGGCCTTAATGGCAGGGTAGGTCTTGAAAATGTCATAACCATTGTAGATGCACCCAATTTTGAAAAGGGTCGAAAGACCCTTCCCCGGTTCAGGCACCAGATAATGATCGCTGACGCGGTACTGATCAACAAATCAGATATTTTTGACGGCAGCATGGCTTTGCTTCACGATCAGATCAGGGCTATGAACCCTTTAGCTGAGATAATTGAGACAGATTATTGCAAAACAGATCTGAAAAGGTTAATTTTCCCGGGAATAATTCCCGAAAACAAATCATCTTTATCCGGAACCGGGCAGAAAGTCGCAGCTGCATTTACCGGTAGTAAACCGGGGGGACGGCCGGACATCAATGCGTGTGTTCTCAGGGCGCATGAAAAGTTAACACCTCGCGGACTGAGATCATTGATCGGGGAGCTGCAGGAGATATCGCCAAGGATTAAAGGTTTTGTCAATATGAAAAATGGAGATGTAATGTCTGTACAGACTGTATATGAGCATTGTGAAATTAACCAGCTGGCTGGTTATGAGGGTCCCACAGAGCTCATTGCATTTGGACGGGAACTGACTCCCCGTTACCTGAGGGATTTATTACGTAAACACTCCTAATAATGTATGTTTAATAAAAACATAAGATGATGGAAGTATCAATAACTGAAGTGGGACCTGGCGATATAGATATTGATCCTGCGGTACTTTGCGGACTGATGGGGATTGATCCGGATGATATTCCCGAACCGTACAGCGGAATAATTCAAAGAGAGCTGGATGAGATCAAAAATTACCCGAACATAAAGGGAGGATTTAAGATTTCCGGAAACATTGATATTCTTTCCCCGAAAGGGGTGTTATCATATGAAGGGGTGGAATTCGGAGCCGGTAAGCAGGTGGTAGATAACCTTTCAAATTCGGAAATGGCTGCATTGTACATCTGCACGGCAGGAGAGGAGGTCAGCCGCCGGTCGAAAGAGTTGATGGGGCAGGGAAATCTGCTTGAGGGGTATGTTACCGATTTGGTTGGATCACTTCTGGTTGAGGGGGCCATGGACATACTTCACGAAAAGCTTCGGAATGAGATGGAATCAAAGGGGCTCAGGGTAACCAACCGGTACAGTCCCGGTTACTGCAACTGGAATGTCGATGAACAGCATAAGTTATTCAGCTTTTTTCCGGAAGGCTTCTGTGGTGTGCGATTATCTGAGAGTGCGCTGATGAATCCCATAAAGTCAGTCAGCGGTGTCATAGGAATTGGCAAAGAGGTAAAGTTTAACAAGTATATTTGTCATGCCTGCAGCAGTGTCAATTGCATCTACAGGAACATTAAACATGCTGTCTGACAATCATTATTATATTTTATTATGCCTAAACTGACAATACATAGCGCTGGTAAAGAATCGGATGTAAATGTTCCTGAAGGGACATTATTGATAGATGCGGTAAGATCAAACGGATTTGAAATCTATGCTCCGTGCGGCGGGAAAGGTAAATGCGGTAAATGCAAGGTTTACGTCCGGGATGAGGGTCATGTGACATCCTGTTTATATACCATTGATAAGAATGTTGAGGTAGTGTTACCCGAACCAGCTGAAGCAAAGATACTTTCTGCCCAGTATGAATATTCAAGGGTGCTTCCGCTGTCCCCCGGCCGGTCATCCCGCCTTTCAGATTCACCCTTCGGAGTAGCAATTGATATTGGCACCACAACGCTTGCTTTTTATTTTATCCGGCTTACAACTGGTTCTCTGCTGGAGACAAGAACTGTACTGAACCCTCAGGCAAAATACGGGGCTGACGTAATTTCCCGTATCAACTACTGTATTACTGTCCCCGAAGGCCTGAATACGCTTCAATCAGAACTTATTGATTCAATCAATATGCAACTGGCTCATTTTACCGAAAGCCCTGATATTAAGCAGAATGACATTGTAAAGATCTCTATTTGCGGCAATACCACTATGCTCCACATTCTTCTTGGAAAAAACCCTCAGCCCCTCGCATTTGTTCCTTTCACTCCTGTTTTCACAGAAGAAAAGATACTGAGGGCATCAGAGCTGAATCTGCATTGTAATCCACGCGGAGAAGTAAAAGTGCTGCCCTCTCTTTCTGCCTATATTGGAGCCGATATTGTTGCCGGTATTGCTTCACTGGCTCCTGTGCCCGCCCACAAGAATTATCTTTTTATTGATGTTGGCACGAACGGGGAGATCGCCCTTGTCACGGAGGATCGGATCTGGTGCTGTGCAACTGCTGCCGGTCCTGCTTTTGAAGGCGCCAATATTGAACATGGCATTGGAGCTTTGCAGGGGGCCATCAACTTTTTTCACGGGCCCGGAGATCTCAATATTATAGGAGATACCCGGCCTATAGGGATTTGCGGATCGGGATTGATTGACGTGGTTGCATATATGCTCAGGGCGGGAAATTTAGGGACTGATGGCTATATAGAGGAAAATTTTGTGGTGGTGGCATCCGGGATTTCTGCTACCGGCGCAGATATTTATATCTCTCCCAAAGATATCAGGGAAATTCAGCTTGCAAAGAGTGCAATAGCTACAGGAATTAATATCCTGCTTATGCGTGCCGGACTGACAGCTAACGATATAGACGCTTTATACCTGGCGGGCGGTTTTGGAAATTACATTCGCAAAGAGAGCGCTGAGGCCATCGGACTGATACCTTCAGGGCTATCCCAAAAGGTTGTACCTGTTGGGAATACTTCGGGAACAGGAGCCATACTGGCAATCAGATCAGTACATTTTGACCGGGTTACTGAAGAGATCCGCAGCAGGATGATCAGTTTTGATCTCTCCGAAGATGAAAATTTTGCCCTGCAATTCGCCATTAACATGGAGTTTCCTGAACGGTCCGGTATTTAATGAAAGCATGCTGATAAAATGAGTTCCGGGATTTTTATTACATCCAGGTTCATGATAATCAGGGAAAAAGGGCATAAGCCGGAAATAATTGTTATTTTGGGTTTTGGTATTTATATTTGTTTAAATAAAACATTCGCCAAAATCTGACTATCCACCCCTGGAAGAGGTGGCTTTAACTGAGGAGGTGGGTTTTTGAATTAATCTAAACTAAAAATTGATATGGACAGAAGATCTTTTATACAAAAGAGTATTGGAGGGGTTATCCTTGCAAGCGTTCCTTCATCAGCTCTGTACGCATTCAGTGGAAAGGGACCTGAAGGTATCGGTATATGCGACTGGAACCTTGGAAGGTCAGCCGATCCCACTTATATACCCCGTGCTGCAGGTGTCGGACTTGAGGCTGTACAGGTAAGTGTCGGCACTGCTCCCGATAATATTCCGCTAAGGGAGAGTTCGGTCAGAAAACGATACATGGAACTTGGTAAACAGCACAATATTGTCTATTGTTCTGTGGCTGCAGGCGGCATTCTGAACCAGATTCCTCTTGCTACCGAACCGCAGTCCGCCGTCTACGTTATAGATGCCCTTGAAGCCGCCAAAGCATTAGGGTCATCCAACATTTTGACAGCCTTTTTTGGTAATGGCGATCTTTTGAAAAAAGATGACTCAGGCGACTATATTTTGAAGTCAGAAGGCAAATTTGCTGAATATCAATGGAAAGAAAAAGATATCGAAAGGGTTATTGCTGTAATGAAGCAGATAGTTCCCCGTGCAGAAGACCTTGGCGTAATTATTGGCCTTGAAAACTCTCTCTCAGCCAGTCAGAACCTTCAGATAATTGATGAAATCGGCTCACCTATGGTTCAGATATATTACGATATTGGCAATTCAACGAACTTTGGCTATGATGTTCCCGGAGAGATAAGAAAAATAGGTAACCATCGCATGTGTGAGGTACATATAAAAAACATTGGCTCAAGACTTATATTTGGAGATGAGGGAGAGGTAGACATGGAGGTATGTGCCGATGCACTTCAGGACATCGGCTACAATAAATGGCTTGTTCTTGAAACCAGCGGTCGCCCAAACAGATTTGAGGAAGATACAAAGGCTAATATTGATTTTGTGAGGAGTACTTTTATGGCGACCACTTAAACCCTGTCAGACTGAAAGCAACCTGCGAAAAAATTATTTATTTTTACGACTGCACTGCCATTTGAATTACATCCCCGGATTGAACCTGAAAAAGGTGCCTGGGGAATTTATTTTATAAGTCACCATGGAACAAATACAAATAATACGATCACCTGTTGAATTAAATCTGGATGATTATAGCCTTAAAGGCACACATATTTTCAATCAGCACAAAAAACTTAAGGACCTTTCCGGGATATTCGGGGATGAGAAAGCCTTTACCGGTATGAACCCGGAGCAGACTGCATACACTGTTCAGGCCTGGCTTCCGGTTAAGGAGGGAACCTCTGGCGGACTCTTTTTCGGTGCTACCACTCTTATGCCGGGGAAAGTAGGTGACGAATATTTTATGACCAGAGGCCATTTTCATAACCTGTCTGACCGGTCTGAATATTACTGGGGAGTAAAGGGAAAAGGTGTATTGATTTTAATGGATAGAGATCGCAGAACCTGGGGGGAAGAGATGCTTCCGGGCAGCCTGCACTATATCCCTGCTCATGTGGCCCACCGGGTGGCCAATACAGGAAGTTCAAACTTGATTTTCGGTGCCTGCTGGCCGTCTGATGCCGGCCATAATTACGAAGAAATTTCTGTTAACGGTTTTTCTGCACGATTAGTCGAAAAGGAAGGAGTGCCAGCTCTGGTGTATAGTGAAGGCATGGAAAATCGCGGGTAATTCTGTTCCAATATCTCCCCGGTGTCTGATAATCCGAAAAATATGGATACCAGGGAGATAGAGACTGTATTAATATTGAAATGAAGACAGTAGCAATTGATCTCGGGGGAACTATCATAAAAACGGGTTTATTCGATCACGACCGGTTGGTTGAATCTGCTTCAGCAAAGGCAGCTTCAGGTAAAGGTCTGAAGAATTCCTGGCCTGTGATCAGGAAAATGGTTGACCTTTTGCTTAAAGATCACAATGTTAAAGTAAAAGAAGTTCTTGGAATCGGTTTTTCTTTTCCGGGACTGGTTGATTCATCGGGTAATCGTGTACTGTCTACCAACAAAAAGTACGACGATGCTCCGGAAATGGATCTAACACGCCTGGCAAAAGAAACCTGGAATTTACCGCTTTACCTTGAGAACGATGCCCGGATGGCCCTGTTGGGTGAGTGGCAGCATGGAGCTGGCATGGGATTTGAAAATATCGTGATGATTACATTGGGTACCGGTATAGGTACTGCCGTTCTCATTGATGGAAAATTATTGAGAGGCAAACATTTTCAGGCTGGTAACCTTGGAGGGCATTTTACGGTCAATCATAGGGGAACGGTCTGTACATGCGGAAATATAGGCTGTATGGAATCGGAAGCTGCAACCTGGCGATTGCCGGAGTTGATAAAAAGCAATGTGGCTTATGATTCCAGTTCCCTGAAGAAGGAGAAAATTCTGGATTATGAAGTACTGTTCAGAAATGCAGCCCGGAATGATTTTTTGGCAAATGAAATCCTCGGGCATTGTTTTTCTGTTTGGTCTTCAGGACTGATCTCAATGATCCATGCTTTTGATCCCGAAATAATTATTTTAAGCGGTGGAATTATGCAAAGCGCCCCGGTTATTTTACCAGAACTGCAAAAACGTGTGAACCGCTATGCCTGGACTCCCTGGGGGAATGTAAAACTGCTGGAAGCCAGGAATATAAACACCGCCTCGCTTTACGGGGCGAATTATTTGGTGCGTAACGGTGAGAAAAAATGAATAAACCTTCGAAATACAATCAGACCCCTTATATTGAGGTTAAGAACAAAGCATATCGTGTAATAACCGGGTGGGATAAGGTTATATCCGAATTAAACAGAGTGATATCTGCATTGGACAAAAAAAAGAAACTGGTGGTTGTGGAAACATACCAGGGAGTGATTCACGAGGAGGTAATGTACCACCTCAAAAGCGGATTGCAATGCAACCACTTTATACATGCGGAGGAATTGATGTTCTCCAGAGAGGAGATAGAAAAACTTGTATACCCGGATGTAACTGATGACCGGATTTTTGGCTACCTGACCCGGTTGGAAATAGATGATTTTTTTGATCGGGCAAAGGTAAAGGAACTTCAAGCCGGAATTGCTTCAATGGACGGGACCATTGTGATCTATGGAACCGGAGCTGCTCATGTTTTGCCTGAATCCGATCTGCTGGTATATGCCGATCTTGCCCGATGGGAAATCCAGTCGCGTATGCGACAACACCTTGTTGATAGTCTCGGACTAAAAAACCGGGAAACACCTGATTGGATGCTTCTATACAAGCAGGGCTTTTTTGTGGACTGGCGAGTTTGCGACAGACTGAAAAAAAAGCTTTTTGTAAGATGGGATTATCTTCTGGATACCAACCGTGCCGTTTGTCCCAAGCTTGTGGAAGGGAAGGCTGTGCTCGAAGGATTGGAGATTGCAATCAGGAGGCCATTCAGCGTCGTTCCCTTTTTTGATCCCGGTCCCTGGGGAGGCCAGTGGATGAAAAAGGTATGCAATCTGGATCCGGAACCTCAGAATTATGCCTGGTGTTTTAATTGTGTACCTGAAGAAAACAGTCTGCTATTAAAGATTGGCGATGAGATCATAGAAATTCCATCGATCAACCTGGTGTTCCGCCACCCGGTCGAGCTCCTTGGCGAACCGGTTCATGCACGTTTTGGCGATGAGTTTCCCATAAGATTCGATTATCTCGATACAATGGAAGGCGGGAACCTCAGTCTGCAGGTTCATCCTCTTACGGAATACATACAGCAAAAATTCGGCATGCACTATACGCAGGATGAAAGTTATTATTTAATGGACGCGCAAGAAGATGCAGTTGTCTACCTTGGTTTAAAAGAAGGAGTCGATCCCGCCAAAATGATTAAAGAGATGGAAGAAGCACAGGATGGCGAAACATTTTTCGATGCTGATAAACATGTACAGACATGGCCGGTAAAAAAACATGACCATCTGCTAATTCCAGCCGGGACAGTCCATTGCTCAGGTAAGAATAGCATGGTCCTTGAAATCAGCGCTACTCCCTATATCTTCACATTCAAGTTGTGGGACTGGGGGCGTCTTGGTCTCGATGGCAAACCCCGCCCTATCAACATTGAGCATGGAAAAAATGTTATTCAATGGAACAGGACAACGGGGTGGACCGGGAAGAATCTTGTAAACCGTATTGAAAAAGTGGCTGAAGGTGACGGTTGGGTAGAAGAGCGCACGGGTCTGCACGAACGCGAATTCATAGAAACCCGGCGTCACTGGTTTTCAAAAAAGACCGAACATTTCACAGATGGAGGGGTCAATGTGATATGCCTTGTGGAAGGCGATGAGATCGTTGTTGAGAGTCCGGAAAATATATTTGAGCCTTTTGTTGTCCATTATGCTGAAGTGTTCGTTATTCCTGCTCGCATAGGGAAATATACAATACGTCCTCACGGGGACTCCGAAGGAAAAACATGTGCTACAATTAAAGCGTATGTCAGATTTTAGAATGAGTAAAATGAAATTCAATCCAGGAATTGATATTATACCAACTTCAGAGCCAATCGGTTTTGAGTTTGGAACAGATGTATTTGGTCCGGAAGTTGAATACCGGCGGCTGGATGATATCCGAAAAAGTTTGCGTGAACCGGATTGTGACGGACCGGAAATAGTGTATGCTATTGCGATGGATGTGGGTAAAAAAGATCATTTTGATAAGTTGAATAAACTGCACCTGCTCTTCGGGGTAGTTACCTACGCTGCAGGTAAGCTGGGTGAAGAACCAATAAGGAGCCAGGGACATGTTCATAAGATATCTCCATTAAGCGGCTGGTCAACCCCTGAAGTTTATGAAATATGGGCGGGCAGGGCCATTATCTACATGCAGGAATCTGCCAAAAATGATCCTGGCTGTTGTTTTGCCGTAGAAGCAGGTCCGGGAGATGTGGTGGTTGTCCCGCCTGGCTGGGCACATGCAACAATAAGTGCTGACCCGCGGGAACCACTGACCTTCGGGGCATGGTGCGATCGGGCGTACGGATTCGAATATGATGATGTCCGTGCCCGTAAAGGCCTGGCCTGGTTCCCGGTAATGAGAGACAATAATAAAATTGAATGGCTGCCTAATCCCTTGTATGAGAATTGCGAATTACAAATAAAGAAACCTAATGATTACTCATTTTTAGGTATTACCAAAGAAAAGTCTGTTTATTCGCAATTTGAAGAGGATGAGGCGAGGTTTCTGTTTGTTCCGTTCCCGTCGTTGAAAGCAAATGTCTGGAGAAGATTTTTACCGTAAATCTGTTATTTGTTTACACCCTTTATCAGAGGATAAATTGATGCTCTCTGAATTTAAGTTAAAAGATTATGAATAATGAACCGGTTAGATCAAAAGAACTGTTACAGGTAACCCTTTCGCACAGACAACCAGACAGGATTCCGGTGGATTTTGGTTCTACCGGAGTTACCGGTATCCATGTCAGAAGCATTGAGAACCTCAGGAATTACTATGGCCTGGAATACAGGCCGGTAAAGGTAACCAGACCCTATCAGATGCTTGGTGAGATAGAGGAGGACCTATTGGATATTATGGGTGTGGATGTGCGGGGACTGAAGTCTCCAAGAAACGAATTTGGTATTGAAAATACAAACTGGAAGGAATTCAGGACTTTTTGGGGACAGGTGGTGCTTGTACCCGGCGATTTCAATACAACAACAGATAGGAATGGTGATTTGCTTATACATCCGCAAGGAGATACATCGGTGCCTCCCAGTGGCAGAATGCCTGTTTCCGGATACTTTTTTGACACTATCATTCGCCAGCCCCCCATAGTCGAATCTGAACTCGATCCTGAAGATAACCTTGAGGAGTATGGATATATTACTGATGAAAGCCTTGAGTACTGGAAATCAGATCTGGAAAATACCGGGAAATCCGGAAATGGAATAATTTCATATTTCTATGGTACTGCGCTGGGTGATATTGCACGTGTTCCTGGCCCTTCACTGAAGAATCCCCGGGGTATAAGGGATATTGAGGAGTGGTATACGTCTCTGCTGACGCGCCCGGACTATATTAGTGAGGTGTTTGACAAACAGACCGATATAGCAATTCATAACCTGGCAAGGTTTGCTGAAATAGATAATGATATTATTGATGTGGCCTTTATATGCGGTACCGATTTTGGAACTCAGAATTCACTATTCTGTTCTCGTGAGATTTTTGATGAGTTATACAAACCTTATTACCGGAAAGTGAACGACTGGATCCACTCAAATACCCGGTGGAAGACCTTAAAGCACTCCTGCGGGGCAATATTTGATCTTATCCCTGATTTTATAGATTCAGGATTCGACATTCTAAACCCTGTACAAATAAGTGCAAGGGGTATGGATCCTGTCAAACTGAAATCAACTTACGGAAAGGATATTGTTTTTTGGGGTGGGGGAGTCGATACCCAGCAGGTTTTATCATTCGGCAAACCTGAAGAGGTAAGGGATCAGGTAAGAAGACAGTGCGAAATCCTGGGCAGGGATGGCGGGTTTATTTTCAGTACTGTTCATAACGTACAGGCAAATGTTCCTGTTGAGAATCTGGTTGCTATGCTTGATGCAATCAGGGAGCTCGGTAACCCTTAAACTCTGTGAAAACAGCATCTGTATTTGTACAGATCAGGGATAATTTTAATTGTTTAACAAACATGCTTAAAAGTTTTATTATCAGATAATTACATTTTATGCTTATGAAGCGTTCGATATTACTTATTACTTCGGCTTTGGTGTTACATTTCATGTGTTTCCCTGAGAAAACAGATGTTAACGGTCGTGACACCAAAGTTGTGAAAGGTATTGTTTTTCACGACCTGTCAGGAAGCGGATCCTATGATCCTGAAAGTGATAAACCTCTCAAAGGAATAGCCGTTTCTAACGGAAGGGAAGTAACTGTGACGGACCGGTACGGTAAATACAAATTGCCATTGAGAGATAATTCTGCCATTTTTGTTATTAAACCGAGAAACTGGACCGTTCTACTGGACAAAAGGAAGCTTCACCGGTTCTATTACATGCACAGCACCACGGGGACATCAGGAAATGATTACAGGGGATTGCCACCAACAGGTCCATTGACAGGGCCTGTCAATTTTCCACTTTACCCTTCTGATGAGCCTGACAGTTTTAAGGTACTGGTTTTTGGTGATACCCAGCCAAGAAATGAACAGGAAATCTATTACCTGTGTTATGATGCCCTCTCGGAACTATGGGGAGTTGATGCAGCATTTGGTGTAACACTCGGAGATGTGGTTTTTGACAACCTTGACCTGTTTGATCATCTGACAGAAAGCATAGCAACAGTTGGTATACCATGGCGATACGTTCTGGGAAACCATGATATCGACTTTTCCGGAAACAGCAACCATGATGCCCGAGGGGCATGGTACAGGACTTTCGGACCATCGTACTATTCATTCAGCTACGGCCCTGCACATTTTATCGTTCTTGACAATATCAGGTGGATAGTTGAGGAAAACCGGAGTTATTACATGACCGGTCTTGGTGAAGACCAGATGGAGTTTCTGAGAAATGAGTTTGGCCGTGTGGACCGGGATCAGCTTGTTGTGCTTCTTGTGCATATTCCCTGGACGGGCTCCACTGCATGGCAGATTGAATCAGAGCAGCAGGAGTTTTATGATCTTCTTGCCGGACATCCAAAAAGTGTCTCTCTTGTTGCGCACACTCACAGGCATTACCATCACTTAATCGGCAGGGAGGAAGGTTTTCCTGGTGATGTGCCACATCATATGGTGAGTGTCGGGACAGTGGGCGGAGCGTGGTGGTCAGGCGCACCAGATGAATACGGGATCCCCCATTCTATGATGCCTGACGGCACTCCCACTTCTTATACATTCCTTCATATTTATGGTAATGACTGGAAAATGAGCTGGCGGGCATCCCGAAGGCCGGCCGGTTTTCAGATGCATATAGCTGCTCCTGATGTGATAGAAGCACAACAGCATGTTTCGGTTACTGTCAAAGCAAATATTTTCAATGCTTTGCCGTTGGCAGAGGTGGAAGTGAGGATTGGCGAAGGGGAATGGTTAAGAATGGTCAGAACTTCGAAGCACGATCCTGTAAGGCTGGCCGTTGAAGAGAGGGAAAAGGAACTTGGTGAAGTTCCATGGAGAAACCTTGGAAGATCAAGTGTTTCAGAGCATATATGGTTTGTTGAAACAGAAGTCTTACTGGACCCTGGTGTCTATCCAATTGAGATCAGGGCTGCAGATGACTGGTGGGAATATGAGGGCAGGCGACTGCTGCATGTAAAGTAAGTTTTTGATTTGGTGAGTTATGAAAAATGAATTACACGTTCATACTGGTTGAACCGGCTGTTCCGGAAAATGTCGGATCAAGTGCCCGTGCTCTTAAGACCATGGGATTTGACAGACTTGTACTTGTTAACTCGAAGGTCCATCTCAGGGACGAAGCCAGGTGGCTGGCTCATGGTTCGGCTGATGTGCTTGATAGGATCAGGGTTTTTGAAACCCTCCAGGAAGCAGTCACAGGAATGGACCTGATAATAGGCACAACTGCAAAGAAGCGAAGGGTGCATGCCGATTACTATTCATGCAATGAAATTGCAGGACTTGTTAACAGCAAATCTGAAATGATAGAAAATGTGGCCCTGGTGTTCGGGCGCGAGGAATCGGGCCTCTCCAACCGGGAGCTTAAGCTGTGCAATGTTTTTTCCGGTATCCCAATGCACGGGAGTTATCCTTCCCTTAATCTTGCCCAGTCGGTAATGGTTTATGCCTGGGAATTGTCGAAGATAAATAGTCCTGATTATAAAATCGTTGCGGATATTTCTGCGAGCCTTTCCGCGAAAGCGGGATGGGATGCGAAAATACCTGCCAGAGCCAAATTCAGACACCTTCGCAAATCAGCTGGAGAACTTTTACAGGTTATAGGGTATGATAATGAGAGTGCAGTTTACTGCCGTATAATGGAGAGGCTGGAAGCTTTAGGGGACAAAGACGCGGGATTATTATTGTCGGTTTGTTCCCGGTTGCAGGAGGTACTGAAGGATCAAAATAGAGACCGCTGAATTCCAGGGGCTGGTTTTTCAATCATGTTTTAAGAGAACCTGTCCCCTGTTTTTCTTCTTTATTACAACCTCAAGGGCACCTGGCAATTCATCAAGTGAGATCTCCCTGATTATTCCCTGCGGCAGTTCGACCCTGTACTCATCCCTGAATTTGTTCCATACTTCTTTCCTAACGTCCAGTGGAGTGTTCTGGGCTGAAATTCCTATAAGCCTGACAGCGTTAAGGATAAAAGGATAAACTGTCATCTTAAACTCAGGGGAGAAGATATTCCCGCAACTGGTAACGGTACCCCCAGGCTTGCAGGCCCTCAACGCAGTAGATAAAACATTGCCGCCCACATTTTCAATTGCTCCCGCCCATTTCCATTTCAGTATGGCTTTGGCGGACCTGTCATCAATTACTGACCTGTCCACATGGCTGTCCGCTCCCAGTTGTTTAATAAACCCGGCAGAATCATCAATGTTGGAAGTACCTGCAATAACCGTATACCCGAGCTTTTTCAGTATGAGGACAGCCCAGCTTCCGACTCCCCCTGCAGCTCCTGTTACCAGAACCGGTCCGTCTCCCGGCTTAACACCCTGCTGAACAAGGTTCATCACCGACATGGCTGCCGTAAATCCCCTGCCGCCAATAACCATGCTTTCCCTGAGAGTCATCCATTCCGGCAGGGGTACGATCCATGAAGCAGGAACTCTTATATACTCCCCGAATCCACCGGGAGTGTTCATTCCCAAGTCATATCCACCTGTAATTACCTTATCACCCGGATTGAATAATGGCGAGATGCTCTCTTCCACAACTCCGGCCGCATCAATGCCCGGTGTAAATGGATATTGCCTGGTAACCCCTTTATTACCGAAAGCAGAGAGGGCGTCCTTGTAATTGATACCCGAATATTTTACCCTGACAAGCACTTCACCGGAGGGCAGGTCAAGGTTATTCAGGGTCTCTATCCTTCTTTCAAAATTCCCGCCAGCAGTTTCATAAACCCTCAGGGCCCGGTATTCTCTGTTGTTCATTTTTATAGTCTGTTTAGTGTTATTTCAGAATGTGAAAAATTATTCGAAAACTCTCGTACCGAAAATAAACTTATCATTCCACCAGGAATCGTCTAATGAGGTTATTGTTACACCCTGACGGGAAGAGGCATGAATAAATTTATTATCTCCGATATAAATGCCTGAATGGGTTATAAGGCGGTGTGTGCTGTATGACCTGATAAAAAACACCAGATCCCCCTCCATAAGCTCATCCATTCCGGTCAGGATTTTACCAAACCTGGCCTGTTCTTCCGAGTTATGGGGAAGTTGAATGCCGTGCCGTCCAAAAACCTTTACCAGTAAGCCTGAGCAATCCATACATTTCAATGTTTTGCCACCCATGCAATGGGGAACGCCGAGATACTGTTGCGCGGTACTGATGATATCAGAGGAGCTGGTATTGTTCACATTTAAACTTTTGCCGGTCCCTGCATTCAAAAAAAATCTCAACTTTCTTTCTTCAGACCTGCTTTCGATGTTCCTGAAAGATGTTTCAGGATAAATATGCCTGGAGCAGAAGGTGTTTAGTAGCTGACTGGCAGCAATTAAAAAAATAATAAGTTTCCCTCCGCCTTTTAAATTCCACATAGCATTAAATATATCAATATTATGAATTAATGTTATATTTATCCTGTAAAAAGCAAAATTTTGTTTTAATAAAATAATTTCCCTAACTAAATTTAAATTTCATCATGAGAACAATTGTCTTTTTTGCTGTTTCCCTAATCAGCTTTAATATTGCCGCCTCTGACAACAGAGGATTGTTGCCTGTAAACCTGGATGGGTTTGAAACAGGGGACTGGAGGAACTTCAGGCCTCATTATATCGGTGATTCTGATCAGTGGATCAGGCCAAATTTTGTAATTAACAATACTGATCCTTTAAATGGGAATTACTCACTTCAATGGAGGTCTGATGATAAAACGCATCAGTGGCTGATGCTGAGCAATGCATTTTACCTTGCCAGACCATTCACTGCTTCAGTTGATTTGAGAGTTAATGGAACAGCAAAAGATTTTGCTGCCGGGTTATTGTTACTGGAATCGATTAATGATTATGCAGGTATAAAGATTACAGGAGAAGGCGCGGAGTTGTTTAAGCAAGGCAAAACTTCGGTTGCACAGCCTGGGATTGAGATGGATGTTGTGCCTGGAACCATCTATCGCATGTTTGTTTCTCTTTCGGATGATCACATACTTAAGGCTGATATTACCGATATGACCTCGGGCCGGATCATTTCCCGGTTCGAGACAACCAGCTTAATTGATCCTGCTGCTGTTTCACTGTACGTCAGAACCGGGAGTGGATCAGCTACTGCGATTGACTTTGATGACATGAAGATTAATGCTTCTGATTATTTTATTCCTGCAGGAAAGTATGTGCGCTCTCCTCATTTTGTGGTTTTGCCCAGAAAATCAGATGTAGAGCAGGACCAGGGCAACTGGGTGGGTTCACAATCTACCATGCTCATCGACGGGGAATTTCTAATGTGGTACAGGATACGTGACAATCAACAGAGGGGGCGCGGTTATGGGTTTGCAACCAGCACCGACGGCCTTGACTGGGATAAGTATGAGAATAATCCGGTCTTTACCCACGATCCGGAATATTACAGTAACGAGAAAATATCTGTGCTCAAGGTTGATGGGCTGTTCCGGGCATGGTATGGGGTCGATACTCCCGGTGGATGGTTCACTGCCTATGCAACAAGTGAAGATGGCAGAAACTGGAAACAGCACGGACTTGCTGTCGATGAGACCTATTGTAAGGATGCGGTGGTTATTTATCTTGATGGCACCTATTACCTCTATTCTATCAAGGATGATAATAAAATAGGGGTTTATACTTCTCCCAACGGTTTCGATTTTACTCACGAGAATACCATAGATATTGGGATACATCGTCATGTTGCCGCCTTTTATGAGAAAAGGACAGGGCTTTTCCATCTATACTCTACGGGGGGCTATAATGGAGTATGCCATGCGGTGTCGGACAACGGTATTGATTTCGGATTTTTTACGAATGTATGGAACCCGCCGGCTGTTGGTATTGATGACTGGGAGAGGGCAGGAATAACCTATTTATCCTTTGTGACTGACGGGCACGGCCATATTGATGATGCGCGCAATTTGCCTTTCTATTATCAGGCAAGAAATACCTGGGATAATAATAGTCCGGGCTGGTTATTTCATGGTGACGACAGAGTTGTTCTTGCAGGAAAATTTGAAGGGATTTATCCGGGAGTTGCCGCAAGGATAATGCCTGACGGGGCAATTTACTATGAATCCTTTCCTTTCATGGTTCCGAAGGCTGAGGGACTTTCATTTGCTGTAATGCGGCCGGTGATTGTAGTTATAGATCAGTGGGACAGGCATGGAGATATTATCGCATCAGGCAGCCTTGAAGCTCTCTCCGGAGATCCTGGTAATACCCAGGTACAGATTAAGCTTGAAAAGCTTGTCCCCGGTGCCGGTTACCGGATTTTTACTGATGGAAACCCAATACAGGAAACAGTCGCCGACAGATACGGTAAAATTCTTTTCACTTTCACCGTTGAGCAGGGCCGGCATATGGATTTAACTATTTCAAGACCATAGGCATTATACTTTTGTGATTTCATTTTTTCTGGTTTTGATTGTATTTATTCAGCCATAAAATACCGTAAGAACATTGCAATTAAGAGAAAAAGTGATTAGTTTTGAAAACAAAAAAATCAATGTTTTAAAATTCTGCTATGGAAAAGAATTCCAAAATTAAGACCAGACGAGAGTTTATCGGCGATGCTGCTGCCCTTGGTCTGGCAGGTGCTGTTGGCACCGGTTACTTACTCTCCTCCTGCAACAGGGGACGTTCAAGATACCCTGCTCCCCTATTTTATGATTCCGCGCCTGATGGGCCCTTACTAAAAGCGGGCCTTATTGGCTGCGGTGGACGCGGCACCGGTGCTGCCTTTAATTTTTTAAACTCTGGTCCAAACCTCCGGATAACAGCCCTTGGTGACGTTTTTCAGCACCGCATTGACCGATGCCGGACAGCATTAAGAGACAGGGCCGGGGTTGATGTTCCTGAGGAGAATTGTTTTGTCGGGTTTGATGCATACAAGAGAGTCATTGAATCCGATGTTGATGTGATTTTGCATGCTACTCCCCAGCATTTCCGCCCACAGCATTTTGAGGCGGCCGTTCAGGCCCGCAAACATATCTTTATTGAGAAACCAGGGGGTGTTGATCCTGTGGGATTGCGCACGATGATGGCTGCGGGCAGGATGGCTGAATCGGCAGGGTTAGTTGTTGTTGCGGGCACCAATTTCAGGCACCAGCGGGATTATCTTACAACTCATAATATGGTAAAGAACGGCGCCATAGGCGACCTGACTTCTGCCAATGCATGGGATATACGAGGTAAGATATGGCATGTAAACCGGCAGCCCGGATGGAGCGATATGGAGGCTATGCTGAGGGACTGGATGAACTGGAACTGGCTATCGGGAGGTGATAATGTTGATATAGCGGTACACCAGATTGATATGGTAAGTCTTTTCTTTGGCAAGCATCCTGTGAAGGCTCTTGGTTTTGGCGGGAGGCACAGAAGGCCCACCGGGAATATTTTTGATTCCTACAGCATCGAATATGAGTTTGATGACGGCAGGATCTTTAATTGCAAGACAAGGTGCATTGACGGATGTGACAATAAGCACGGGTTCATGATTTTCGGTACCAAAGGTTATACCAACTGCCGGAACAGGATATGGGACAATGACGGTAATCTGATCTGGGAGTATGAATATCCTCTTGATGATGAGGGCAGGCCTACCAACAGGGTTGCTATATCATCATATGATGAGGAGCACATTAACTTCGTGACTGCTATCCGTAACAACACTCCGCTCAACCAGACTCATGACCTTGCCGCAGCGACGATGTGCGGTGTTATGGGCCGCGAGTCTGCCATTACAGGGCGTGTAGTGGACTGGGATGAGATGATGGCTTCGAACCTGAGGCTGGGTCCTGCAGAGTATGCAATGGGACCGGTACCTGAGGTTGATCCGGAACTGCCGGTACCCGGAACAGCTCCTGAGATTTCAAGAACGAGGGATGAAGGGCGGTTTTATTAATAATAAACTCGTATGGCCTTCTATTGCTGATTTATCAATTCTCCAGCCAGTATCCTTCTCTGGGAAGCAGGTGGTCAAGGTTAGCAATTCCAAGTACAACTATTGCTGTAACAATAGCAGTATGTTCCTGATATTCGGGAATACTCATATTATACAGGTCTCTTTCAGTGTGCCATATCTCCCCGTATTGAAAATCATATCCTTTCGGATCTGACAATCCAAAAGTCATAACCGGTACGCCTTTTACCGCGAATGAACCGCTGTCGGTTCTTCTCGCTATAAGAGGCTTTCTCTGTGGTGTATGCTCCCTCAGCTCAAATGGGAAATCGGGATTTATATCATTCAGCGGAGCTGTGATTCTTTCCATATCATCCCACATGGCAGGTGTGACGCTCAGACTGCTTGCCAGAAGCGGTCCGCTGTCACGGTTGAACATATTGCTTATCCTGTCAAGCTTATCGGCATTCTGCTCCACCCAGTGCTTTGAACCCAGAAGGCCAAACTCTTCTGCAGCCCAGAGGCAAACGAGTATAGTGCGACGCGGCTTGCCGCCCGCTTCCATTATCAGACGGGCTGCCTCCATGGCCGGTGATACGCCGGAACCATTATCCACGGCACCAGAGGCAACATCGAAGGCATCAAGGTGCCCGCCCATGATAACATATTCATCAGGAAACTCAGTCCCCGGTATTATTCCTATAACATTATGATATTTCACAGGGCCGGGCTTGAAATGGTTGCGGATATCAAATTCAAGCTGGAAATATCTGCGCTCCCTGGCCATCTGTTCAATGGTTGCATACTGATGTTCATTAAGTTTTATGTCGGGGACAGTGGGTAGTGTTTCAAATGTCATATTATCAAGGTTACGGCGGTCATACAATGCCCTGATAGGCAGTTTTGATTTCTGGATAATTCCCAGAATTCCCGCTTCAACCATCTCCCTGTAAAAAAGCGCAGGCTCATCTCCACGAGGTATAAGAGGCTGCTGTTCCTCTTCAGGCTTTCCCCGGTTCGCCTGGCGTATTTCGATGTTTCTTTTATCAATTTCCTTATTCCTTTCAATTAGCTGTTGTCGGCGATTATGAGCCGCATCTGAAATATCCACAGGCCATCCGTTATTTGTTCCGGTAATCAGTACCCATGCACCGTTGAGCCTGCCCTTCATTTGCTCAAATTCTTTGCGGGTTTTCGGTTCCAGCACTACATGGCCTCTTTGTACACCCATTGTTCCTGAGGTATATGATGGAGTGGCAAAATGCAGTATCATTCCCTCATCGCTCAGCATACGGCCAAACCATGGTCCCCGGTTAAACCCCACCGGAACCTGACCCGCCTCATCCATTTCAACTTCCATTCCCCACTTTTTGAACTTTGATGCGGCCCATTCTGCTGCATTATTGTATGCATCTGATCCTGATAGCCTTCCTCCGATCCGGTTTGTCAGTACATGCAGATGTTGCATTGTCCTGTTATCTGTTAGTCCGATCTCAATTATTCTGTCAACGACTGAATCTGCCTGACCAACTACAACATTGAATGCCAGAAAGAAGAACCCGGTAAATATTGAAAGTTTCTTCATTTTTTTTTATTTTTTGGGATAGGTAACATCCAGTATCTCCCCGAAATTTTTAACAAAATGAGCGGTTATTCCTTTTTTAAGGTATTCAGGTAGTTCATCAAAATCTCTTTTGTTTTCATAAGGAAATATCAGCTCATAAATATCAACCCTTCTGGCAGCAATGGTTTTTTCCCTTACTCCGCCAATAGGCAGAACCCTTCCAGTCAAAGTAAGCTCACCGGTCATCCCGATGCCTTTTTTGACTGCCTTATTGGCTGCAAGGGAGTGTAGAGCCAGGGCCATTGTTATTCCTGCAGAGGGACCATCTTTTGGTGTAGCACCTGCCGGGACATGGAGGTGAATATAATTTTTGTCAAAGAACTCACTTATAGATTTGTTAACATTCCCCATGGAGCGGATATAGGAATATGCAATGTCGACAGATTCCTGCATAACCTTGCCCAGCTGGCCCGTCTGTTTAATGGCACCCGATTTGCTTCTGATGGACGATGCCTCAATATAGATCGTTGTACCTCCAAGGGCGGTCCATGCCAGACCGAGAGCTACTCCTGGGATCGATTTTTTATAAAGCTCCTCAGTTGAAAATGTTGGTTGACCAAGAAAATCGGCCAGGTTCCTCTGGCTTACATTCAGTTTCTTCACACCTTTTTCCGCCTGCATAAGAGTTGCCTTACGCATAATTTTCTTGATCTGGTTTTCCATATTTCTTACACCAGCTTCCCGGGCATAACCGTCAGCCATTTTTTCCAGTGCAGCATCACTGATAGTGATTTCAGTCGATTTAAGTCCGTGCTCCCTGCGTTGCCTTGGTATCAGATAGCGTTTGGCTATCTCGACCTTTTCTTCGAGGATATATCCTGACAGCTTGATAATCTCCATTCTGTCAAGCAGGGGCCGGGGTATTGTGTCAAGCTGGTTGGCCGTTGTGACAAAAAGTATATTGGAGAGGTCAAAACGCACATCCAGATAATGGTCCAGAAACTGGCTGTTCTGTTCGGGGTCGAGCACCTCAAGCAGAGCTGCTGCCGGATCTCCCTGGAAACTTGCTCCAATTTTATCTATTTCATCAAGCATAATTACCGGGTTTGCTACCTGTGTACGCTTGAGGCTCTGAATGAATTTGCCGGGCATTGCCCCTATATATGTCCGGCGGTGCCCTTTAATCTCAGCTTCATCACGCATCCCACCCAGTGAGAACCTGTAGAACTTTCGTCCCAGCGAATCGGCTATTGACTTTCCTATTGAGGTCTTGCCGACACCCGGAGGGCCAACAAGGCATATAATGCTTCCTGAAACTTTACCGCGTTTCACAATTGTGCTTATAAACTCAAGAATTCTCTGTTTAACATCATCCAGTCCGTAATGCTGCTCATCCAGTATTTTTCCTGCGGTCAACAGGTCATAATTTTCTTCCGAGTAAATACCCCATGGAATATCCGTGAGCCACGTAAGATAAGATCTTGTTACCTGGTATTCGGCAGAGCCGCTTTCCAGGGATTTCAACTTGTACAGTTCCTCTTTTACTACAAGTGAGGTTTCTTCTGTCAGATTTAATTTTTTAATCTTCTTTTCAAAATTTTCTATTTCAGTTGATTTATCATCCTTTTCAAGTCCCAGCTCTTTTTTTATCACCTTCAGTTGTTCCCTGAGAAAAAACTCCCTCTGATGTTTGGAAACTTTTTCCTCAATCTGCTTCTGAATATCCTGTTGCACCTTGTTAAGCTCAATTTCCTCCTTTAGAAGAAGCAGTAGTTTTTCACTCCGCACAAACAGGTCATCTGCTTCAAGGATTTCCTGCAGTTTATGACTGTCGGCTGTAAGGAAAGATGCAACCAGGTCCATGAGAAGTCCGGGCTTTTCCATTCCCACCTGAGAGAGGGCAAGTTTAATCTGTTCATGGAACATGGGATTCAGTTTTATCAGTTCCTTGACAGAATTTATGACTGCAAGAGTGTAGGCTTTAAGTTCATTTGATGGACTCTGCCTGTCTTCATACTCAAACCGGACCTGCCAGTGAGGTATATCTTTGCGTTTGTTTTCCTTAATCAGATGAAAACGGGTGGCTGCCTGGGCAAAGAATTGAATTGTTTCATCTGTTTTATTGACTATCCTGGCTATTTTCAGCAGTGTACCTGTTTTGTGTACTTTTGACTTCAGGATATCTTCTTCGTTAGGATCTTTTATCAGTGATACACCAATAAAATTGTTTCTATGCTCCATTGAATATTCGATGTACTCAATGATTTTTTTTCCCGAAAAGGACAGGGGAAGCGTCAGTCCCGGAAAAACCGGGCGGTTTTCAAGGGGTAGTATTATAATACTGTCAGGAAATATTTCTGAAACAAGAACCAGTCCGCTTTTATCTGAATTATTCATAATATTTAAGATTTTAGGTTATCTGCTGCCAAATTCCATACCATTATCTTTCAGGATTGGTTTTGCTGCGAGTAAATGGCAATCTGGCACTGAATAAGAAACGGTTGCGGACCTTTTGTCAGGACCGATAATACCATAAAGGGATATGATGAACATATCCACAACATGGCCGGAAAACCATCAATACAATGTAGTAACGCATATAGTCATGAGGACAATCTCCCGTCCATGTCATTTTTCCCTTCTTCTGGTCGTAGGGGCCATCTGACAGGCAGATTATCTCTTTGAGACCTGTATATAGCGGTGAATATTTCCACCGTTTTCCGTCCTTCGGCGGCTGAAACCAGTGGTATTCTGCTGTCTGTAACTGATTGGATAAAATCTTCAATCTGGAGCCTGATGTAGTATTCCATAGGCTCTATCCTGCCGAAAATTTCCGAGTCCTCCCGTACCCACTGGTCAAGCAATTCTTCCTCTCCCGGGATTGTCCACAGGTCATTCACCGGAGGTTCAATATTTCCGGGCACACCAGCAATGAACATAGCTCCGCCATCGGTCTGCACTCCCACGGAGGCACCATTTGAACCGTGAATATGAACTTTAGCGTAGATTCCCGGTTTTTGTGAATTGCTTACCACGATATTTCCTGTTCCGCCATTTCTGAATTTTAGTATTGCAACAGCAGTATCTTCAACTTCGATATACGGATGATTCAGGTTATCCCAAAAGCCGTAAAGTTCTTCTATTTCCCCGCCCATGAACCATTGGAGCAGATCAAGCTGATGGGGGGCCTGGTTTACAAGCACACCGCCGCCCTCCAGCTTCCATGATCCTCGCCATGGATCACTTTCGTAATAGGCCCTGTCCCTCCAGCCGAGCATCAGGACAGTTCCCAACGCAGCTTTTCCAATTCTGCCTTCAGAAATAGCCCTGTGCATTCTGAGGCAGGGAGAGTAAAACCTTCTCTGGCTTACAACACCGAGGATTTTTCCGGATTTTTCTGAAGCCTTAATCATCTGATCACAATCCTCCAGGGTTGAAGCAAGCGGTTTTTCAACCAGCACATGTGCCCCTGAATTAAGTGCTTGAACCGTAGGGTCCTTATGAAAAGGGTGAGGTGTGCATACCACAACCATGTCAAGCTTTTCTTTCTCTATCATCTCCTCAATAATGGTATATGAGTTTACACCGTACTTTTTGCCAAATTCACCCCCCTTTTCCCCGGAGCGGCTGCAGACAGCCCTGAAATCAGAATTAAACCCGTTTATAAGGGCTTTTGCATGCAGGTGCGCCACTTTCCCGCATCCGATTATTCCCGTAGCAAGTTTATCTTTCATTTTTTAATTTTATGGTATCAGGACAACTTTATTCAGTCCCTGTTCCTTATTGTATAGTCTGTTGAACCATGATGCCCCTTCAGAAAGGGGGGCTTCGGCACTTAGTATGATATCAGTATTTATCAGGTCCCGGTCCAGAAGGTCGAGCACAGGCTTGTATTCGCCATTGATGGCGCATGAACCCTGAAGCCTCAGTTCCCTTGTAACAATTGCCTGTAGTGGAATATCGACCATCGGTGCAAGATTTCCAACCATGGCAAGTGTACCTCCTTTCCTAAGCGAGTTGATGGCAATATTTAGAGTTTTGCTGATGCCTACAACTTCGAAAGCTATATCAGCCCCGCGTCCGTCCGTCAATAATTGCACCTCACCGGCTATATCAGATTTTTCAGGGTTCAGCATCACTGTGGCACCAAGCTTTTCTGCCAGTACCAGTTTATCTTCATCAATATCCACAGCCACTATATCTGTGCAGCCTGCAAGCCTTAACATTTGAATAATGAAAAGCCCGATCATGCCTGATCCTGCAACGACTGCAGTGTCATTTACAGAAACAGAAGCCAGATTTACTGAATGAAGTGCGACAGCTGCAGGTTCGACCATTGCTGCACGGGTGAAGCTTACATTTTCCGGCACTCTGTAGAGTATATGCCCGGGAACAGCAACATATTCAGCATATGCACCGTCACGTTTGAACTCACTGGTCGAAACACCGAGAACCATCCTGCCGTCGCTGAGGTTATACATTCCTTTTCTTGTATACCAATCCTCCAGCGGATATATTGTAGAATCAAATGTTACCCGGTCTCCTTCCATCCAGCCTTTTACATTAAGTCCTGTATCCCTTATAATTCCACTGGCCTCATGCCCCATTATTACGGGAGGAATCCTTCTTCCTGAGCTACCGTCAATGCCGTGCACATCGCTTCCACAGATACCGGCTGCTTTAACCTCTACAAGAACCTCATCGTCATTGATTTCCGGATCAGGAACATCTTTGTAAACCAGTTTCATATACTCCTCCAGTACAAGCGCTTTCATAATGAATAGAATAAATGAGGATTTACCTAACAACTGACAAATCTATTAAAACTTCTTATAATTTACCTGATTGAATGAGTTTGTTATAAAATTTTTCATCTGTATCTGTGTCCTTTAAAAATTGTCATATACTTTTGTTATAAAGGGAAAAGATACTGGCTGTTTGAATGATTGTAATTTCTAATTAAAAACGGGATTCAGCATGGAAAAAAAAACGTACGGAATAAAAATTGAATGTATTCAGGGTGACATTGCCTCACAAACGGGGATTGATGCAATAGTCAACGCTGCAAATGCCCAGCTGAGAATTGGCGGGGGAGTTGCAGGTGCCATTCACAGAGCAGCCGGTCCCGGACTTGAACAGGAGTGTCGGCCGCTTGCACCGATAAGGCCGGGAGAAGCTGTTATTACAGGGGCACATAATCTGCCGAATAAATATGTTATTCATTGCCTGGGACCGGTCTACGGCCGTGATAAGCCGGAGGACAGGTTATTATCCTCTTGTTACAGAAATGCTCTGAAACTGGCGGAGCAGAATGAAATCAGATCGGTTGCCTTTCCGGCAATCTCTGCGGGTGCCTTCGGCTATCCGATTGAAGATGCTGCAAATGTTGCAATTAAAACCATTATGGAGATATTGCCTGATCTCAGGAACGTGGCAATAATTCGCTTCGTACTTTTCAATACAAGTGATCTGGAGGTTTTTAACTCCGCTTTATCATCTATGAAATAATGATGTTATTAATAATTCTGCTTTTGAAAACGGTTAAATCCTGGAATTTTACAGATGAAGGTCGATAAATTTGTACTAGCTCTTTCAGCTGCTGTTTTCATTGCCTGGTTATTCCCACAGCCATCAGGTGGTCAAAGCGGGATCATACTCGGTTATATAAGCACTGCCGGCATTTCTCTCCTTTTCTTTTTTTACGGACTCAGGCTAAGCACAGAAAAGATAAAACTCGGACTCAAAAACTGGAAATTGCATATAGTTGTTCAATCTACCACATTTCTTCTGTTTCCCTTGTTTGTACTTGCATTATACCCCTTTATTCAGAATGAGGAGCAGGAGATTCTCTGGCTGGGACTCTTTTTTCTGGCAGCAGTTCCTTCCACAGTTTCTTCTTCGGTAGTTATGGTATCAATAGGCAGGGGTAATATTCCTGCGGCAATTTTCAATGCAAGCATCTCGGGAATCATAGGAATAATACTGACCCCATTATGGATGGGGTTGTTTCTTCAGCAGACGCAGCCTGGCTTTGATTTTACGGAGATTTATCTAAGACTGGTTCTCGGGATTATTTTACCTGTTGTCTTTGGTATAATTATGCGCAGTAAATGGTATCATTTTGCTTCAACCCACAGAAAAGAGTTAAGCCTTTTCGATAAATCAATCATTCTGCTGATAGTTTATAAAAGCTTTGCTGCATCTTTCAATGATGATGTATTTAAGTCCGTGGGAAACATTGAACTGGCTGGAATGGGGATCACAGTTATTGTTCTGTTTTTTATTCTGTACGGTATAGTATACTTAATTGCAACAATATTGAAATTCAACAGGGAAGATAAGATAACTGCCCTGTTTTGCGGTTCCCAGAAGTCCCTCGTTCACGGAACCGTCTTCTCCAACGTGCTTTTCAGCGGGTTCTATGCTGCCGGTCTGATCCTGGTGCCACTGATGCTGTTCCATTCGCTGCAGATTTTTGTTATAAGTATAATAGCTGCCCGTTATGGCAGAAAAAATAAAGAATGATATATTTATCCTTTAAATATATCAGGGGCAATGACTACCGGCACTATTTTACATTTTGAATGATTTAATTTGAATAATGACTTATGAATATAGAGCATTTTAAAACTTTAAAATAACCGTTTATGGACCCGATTTTGCTTGTTCTCATACTTGTTGCAGCAGTGGCTTCCCTTCTTTTTCTGGTGCTGAAACTGAAAATACACGCATTCATATCGCTGATGCTTGTCAGCATCATGACAGGATACGCCGCAGGAATGACCCCTACGGATATCCTTGTGAGCATCCAGGAGGGTATGGGAGGAACGCTCGGGTTCATTGCTGTGGTTGTGGGACTGGGTGCCATATTCGGCAAGATACTTGAATATTCAGGCGGAGCAGAGGCCCTTGCCCTCTACATGATAAACAGATTTGGAGAGGATAAGGCACCCTGGGCACTCAGCCTGACCGGATTTATCATTGCCATACCAGTATTTCTTGACGTAGCCTTTATTATACTTGTACCCATTCTTTATGCTCTTTCGAGGAAAACAAAGAAATCGTTACTGTTTTACGGTATTCCCCTGCTGGCAGGTCTTGCAGCAACACACAGCTTTATTCCTCCCACACCGGGTCCGGTAGCAGTATCGGAGATAATAGGTGCTAACCTCGGCTGGGTGATAATTCTGGGGTTCGCCGTTGGAATCCCGGTTGTAATAATTGCCGGTCCTCTTTTCGGCCGTTATATAAGCGGTAAGGTTAAGATTCAACCTCCGGCCGGGATGTTTACATCTTTAAAGGAAAACGACAAGCCACGCCAGGATTATCCTGCTTTCAGGCTTGTAGTGCTGCTGATTGGTACCCCGCTGGCACTGATCCTTTTCAATACCATAACCGGGGCGCTGGTGAACACCGGTGTCCTTCCGGACAATTTCCTGACCGGGTTCATAATTTTTATTGGCCACCCATTCTCGGCGCTGCTGATCGCAACATTCCTTTCAATCTATTTGCTGGGCATCAGGAGAGGCACAACAAAGAAGAAGCTTCAGGAGATAAGCAATGCTGCCCTGGGCCCTGCAGGTATTATTATACTTGTAACCGGGGCAGGAGGGGTACTGAAACAGATTTTGGTGGACAGCGGCATTGGCGATACTCTTGCACAGGCAGTATCAACAGGCAGTATCAACCCCGTTGTACTGGGCTGGATCATTGCCTCGGTGGTGCGTGTAACCCAGGGTTCTGCAACAGTTGCCATGATAACCGCGGCAGGCATTATGAGCCCTATCCTCTCTGTCTTTGCCCTGACCCAGCCACAGGAGGCCCTTGTTGTTATTTCGATTGCTGCAGGAGCCTCTATCCTGTCTCATGTAAATGACAGCGGATTCTGGCTGGTAGGCAAATACCTTGGTATGGACGAAAAGCAGACATTGCAGACATGGACTATGATGGTGACCATAATTGCCGTGAGCGGACTGCTTTTTGCATGGCTGCTCTATCTGGTGGTCTGATTTATTAAAAACACTGTAAAATTTTCAATTTCCATTCTTTTAAATCCAGTGGCTCGTGTAAGATAATGAACAAAATGGGCCCGTATGCATTTATTTAGATGGGAAATTGAATAATGTTAAAAATTCAGCAATTATGGATTCAAAGGTATTAACATACACACGGCTTTATTCTGACAGTTCAGGTGAAAGCCGGTTTGAAGATATAAAGATAGGCCTGGCTGATAGGGGAGCCATAGGTTATCTGTCTGCCGGATTCAATGCAAAGGATATTCAGTTCAGGCTGAATAAGCCGGATTATGACTACGATTTTCATAATGCCCCTGCCAGACAGTTCATCATTCTGCTTGACGGTGAGATCGAAATCACTACCAGCCTGGGCGAAATCCGGAGATTCAGGGGTGGCGATATTCTGCTGGTCGAAGATACATCCGGAAAGGGACACAGGTCAAGGAATATAAGTCAACAGCCAAGAAGGTCGGTTTTTATACCGATTTCAGACGACAACACCTAACCCCGGTCAGATCTGTTGAAATGCAGAGGGGGGTAATGAAAGATATTAATATAATGATCAGAATGAGTGAAAAAGTGTAACTTGTCTTGTCAGATAAAACATTATTATTTTATAACCATGACAAACAACGAAAATAACACAGGGATTCTCGGACTCCATCATGTAACAGCTTTGGCTTCTGATGTGCAGAAAAACGTTGATTTCTATGCGGGTATACTCGGACTCAGGATGGTAAAGAAAACCGTAAACTTTGATGCACCTGATGTGTATCATCTCTATTACGGTGACAGGGAAGGAGCTCCCGGCACGCTGATGACCTTCTTTCCCTATCCCGGAATGGTAAAAGGGCGAAAAGGTGCGGGACAACTGACCGTTACCTCTTTTTCCATCCCTGAAGGATCAATTGGATACTGGATGAAGAGGCTTGATAAATTCGGGATTGATTTTACAAAACCTCAAACAAGGTTTGATAATGAGGAGTTTATTTATTTCGAGGACAACGACGGTCTCGGTATTGAGCTGGTTGCAAATGACAGTGATTTCAGGGATGGATATAATTACGGGCACATACCATCTGCACATACCATTAAAGGGCTTTACTCTGTCGCCCTGAATCAGCAGCGTCATGAGAGAACTGCAGGTTTTCTCACAGACATAATGGATCATAAATTGATTGCTGAGGAAAACGGGCGGTTCAGATTTTCTGTGGACGGGGAGGTTGGCGAAATAGTCGATGTGCTTGCCTTGCCATCTGGAACCATTGGAAAGGGAGGCAGCGGCACTTTCCATCACGTCGCTTTTGCTACTATCAATGATGACACCCAGCTGGAAGTAAGGGAAAAGCTTGTCAGTCACGGGGTCCATGTTACACCGGTAGTGGACAGGATGTATTTTAGGTCAGTCTATTTCCGCGAACCCGGAGGTGTTCTGTTTGAAGTAGCCACCAATCCTCCGGGGATGTCAATTGATGAGAGCCCCAATCATCTTGGTGCGGAGCTGAAGCTTCCTCCATGGCATGAAAAGAACAGGTCTGACATAGAAGGTAATCTTGAGACTGTCACACTTGATATGGAAAAATTCAGGGATTGAAATGACAATATCCGGTTTTTCTAAAGTTAAGCAGTTTTGGATTATAAATTAAAAACTTGTTTTCGGTTATCTTAAGAACATGGAATAATGCACAGGTACGATATAATAGAAAAGGGGAGCAGTATTAAGGAGGCCTCCAAAGCTTTGATTCTTTTGCACGGGAGAGGTGCAACTGCCGGTAACATTCTGCCGCTGGCAGGTTACTTTGCCGGTGAATCGTGGTATGTTGCCGCCCCGCAGGCGACAAATTTTCAATGGTACCCCTACAGTTTCCTTATGCCCATTGCCCAAAATGAGCCCTGGCTCAGCAGCGCCATTGATTTTGTAAAAAAGATAATTGACAATATTACGGGATATATACCTGCAGAGAATATCTACCTCATGGGCTTTTCACAGGGGGCGTGCCTTTCGGTGGAAGTTGCTGCCCGCTTTGCCTTAAGATATGGGGGCATTGCTTCCTTTACCGGAGGACTGATAGGAGAGGAGCCTGGCTATGAACATTACCAGGGAAATTTTGAGGGAACAAAAATATATATCAGCAACAGCGATAATGATCCTCATATACCCCTGGAAAGGTCAGAGGATACGCGTGATCAGCTTCTTAAAATGGGCGCTGATGTCAGCCTTGATATTTTCCCCGGCAGGGTTCATACCATTATCAATGAGGAACTGGAAAATGCCAGGTCCTTTCTTATTCAGGCATAACAGATTTCATTGAATTTATTGATGTTTTCGGATTTAATTAAGTATTTTGCAATCTTAAAACAGAATTAATAAATTGGCTGTGAGTCAATTCTGATTGCCGAATAATTTATAGGCTATGGTGCTGATTACCAGGCATAAAAACAACCCTATCCTCACAAAAAAGGATGTTCCCTACGAAGTGGCAACCGTTCATAATGCCGGTGTCACTAAATTCAACGGACAGTATTTAATGCTTTTCAGGTCGCACAGGCATAACGGCAGGAGTATACTTGGACTGGCAAGGAGCGGGGACGGCTTTGATTTCAGGGTTGATCCTGAACCTTTCATGGTGCCTGCCAGGACTGGATTATTTGCGGAATATGAGGAGTATGGCATTGAGGATCCGCGGATCACTTTCATGGAGGGTGAATATATTATCACCTATTCAGCCTATTCCAGGCACGGGGTGAGGATAGGGCTTGCGAAGACGAGGGACTGGGTGTCGGTTGAACGGTTTTCACTTATAACGGAGGCGGACTACCGCAACGTCGTTATTTTCCCCGAAAGGTTTAACGGCCTCTATGCCCGTCTTGACAGGCCTCACTCCGAAATCAGTCCCTGGTCCGTCTGGATCAGCTATTCGCCGGATCTCAGGTACTGGGGCGAGTCAAAAATTATTATGAAGCCGGTTCAATATCACTGGGACGAAATGAAAATCGGTCCGGGAGCCCCTCCGATTAAAACAGACAGAGGCTGGCTCAATATTTACCACGGTGTTTTTCCGACCATGGATGGCAGTGTTTACCGGCTCGGGGTTGCCCTGCATGATCTTGAGGACCCTTCAAATATTATCGGGGTGGGTGACAACTGGATCCTGCAGCCTGAAGAGCCTTATGAACTGAGCGGTTACGTGCATAATGTTGTTTTTACCTGCGGAGCAGTTCCTGAAGAGGACGGGACTGTTAAGATCTATTGGGGAGGCGCCGATACGGTGATGTGCACAGGGACAGCCAGTATAAACGAACTGGTTGATATGTGCCTGACAAACAGCCGTATGGCACTATAATAAATAATTCAATGAACCCGCCACTCCATTTTAACTGGTTTTAATATAAGAAATAGCTGCTATGGGCAAGTATTGTTATGATTATCCGCGTCCGGCAGTAAGTTCGGATTGCGTGCTGTTTGGATTTGACGGTCGGGACCTTAATGTCCTGCTGGTGGAAAGGGGAAAAGATCCATATAAGGGCCGGTGGGCATTTCCCGGCGGATTCCTGAATATGGACGAGACCTCCGGGCAGTGTGCACTCAGAGAGCTTAAGGAAGAGACCGGTGTAGAGGGGGTGCACCTGGAACAGCTGGGTACCTTCAGTGACGTGGACCGTGATCCGAGGGGAAGGGTCATATCGGTTGTATACCTTGCAGTGGTAATATTATCCGACCATAATCCCGTTGCCGGAGATGATGCTGAAAAGGCACAATGGTTCAGGGTGAGGGATATACCCCCTCTGGCATTTGATCATGACCTGGTAATGGTTACTGCCCTTGAAAGGCTTAAGGCAGATATTCATGCTGTCAGGAATCCAACGTTTCCTGCCTCCGGGGAGATTAGCGGCGGACTGCTGGAGGAACTTATTAAAAAGTTCAAAAAGCATGAATAATATTTAAACGGGGTATTGTGCTGTTTATCAGGACCGGCCGAAAACCCTTCTTAGCAGGTCGGTTACCCTGGCCGCAGGGTCGGTCCTTATCTTTTTCTCTTCCTGCGCCAGTTTCAGAAACAGTCCGTCAAGTGCCTTTTCAGTGAGATACGTGTCCAGATCAACATACACTGGTTTCAAATCAGCCATGCGTCCCACTGCCGAATTGGCAACCCTGTTCCATTGAGTGGTTAGGGTATTCCAGGAATCACTGGCAGAAATATTTCCAACGACCGGCTTTTCTGTTGACCTTTGTATTCCGGGCTGGTAGAGATCGAACAGCTCGCTTCTGGTATGCAGAATAAGGTATTGGGTCGCAGCATCATTTTCGCCCCTCAGAATTTCAAAACCGTCCGCTATAGTCATGTTGCGGACCGCTCCTGCGAATATTGGAGCCGCCTCTCTCGCTGCGTCTTCTGCTGCCCTGTTTATGCTGAGTATTAGATCTTCCAGGAGTTTTTCCCCGCCCGGAATAAGAGACAGGTTATCTGTAATAATTTGTGCCTCGGGTGGAAGCATTATCCTGACTGCCTGGTCACGATAATATCCGTCAGTTGCGGACAGGCCGGCTGCGGCCGTGTTTGATCCTATGATCAGCGCTTCTCTGAGTCCCTCAATGACCTCCTGGTTAGTAAGGGGGCGGGGTGATTCAAACTGCTCTGAAAGCTGCCTTAATTCTGCACAGCCTGCGATTGCAATCATTAGCGCAAAGGGCAGAATTAACCTTATCATCCTCTTCATAAAAGATTATTTAAAATGTTAAAGCGAAGCGGTTCATCCTGTCAGTCAAAATTTTGTAACTTCTTTACGAAATTTTGACTATTGTTTTTACAGGATAAATGTAGATGAAAAAATTTACATTTTAAATATAAACAAATCAGAACACAAAGTACCAGCCCGTTTTAAAAAGAATTGTATCGGCAATAAGCCCAAGCAGGAAGAGTCCACCAAAAGTCTTATTATAATTAAAAGCGTGGGCAGAGAGGTAAAGTGGCCATACACCCCCGGGAAGATCTGGTGGAGCCGATTCAGGTCTCGGTTTTGAATAGACCCGGTATGCCCATAATAGTTTAGGCAGGGCCAGCAGTATTACCAGCATCACAGGGCTTACTGTTCCGGCTGCTACCATAAAGCCTACCAGAAGGTACTGCGACACCCACATACCAACGTTTGTATACCTGGCAACCTTTTCGCCTATTATTACAGGCAGGGTGTTTACCCCTTTTGCTTTATCTTCCCTGAGCTTGTCAGTGTGTTTGCCGAACAGCACCGATGTAGGGCCTAAAGCATAAACCAGTCCGATCATCGCCACTTCCCAGCTCCAGACCGATCCTCCCGCCACATAATAAGTTCCGCCTATCATCAGTGGTCCCCATACCAGTATGACGGTCGGTTCACCCATTCCTATGTACTTGAGAGGCCATGTGTAAAACAGCAGGAAAAAGAGTCCCAGAAAGGCCAGAACGGGGGTAAGGGGACCGGTATTCATTACAAGGTAGATACCGGCTGCTATGGCGAGCAGTAAGGTTATACCGATATACCTGTAAAAAACCGGTTTTTTCAGAAAACCGTTTTCAAGGGGTTGCGGACCATATTGTGACCGGTAGTAGTTGTTAACATCAATGCCCTTGTTATAATCCACAAGGTCATTGATCAGGTTGTTGGATGCATGTGCAAAAATCAGTCCCGCCAATGCTACCATGAAGAAAACCCAGTTGACGTTCCCATCCTTCCATGCCAGGATGCCGCCTATCATTGCCGATATGGCAGTCATCACAAACACTGCAGATCTGGTGGCTACCAGCCAGCGTGAAATTATATCATAGTTATCCCATTCTGTGCGATCAATGCGCGGTATTGTGCGAAGCGCCCTCATCCATGTTTTTATTGTTGTCATCAGAAAAATAATTTGGTTTATACAAAACTCTAAACGGTAATACAGCAGAGTTGTTCATAACTTTTGCCAGGAAAAGAAAGTTTGACTGGTACCCCCCCTTTTTATAATGCTTCAACATTTCAGGAATCCTTTTGTTATAAATTCGTGGTTCCTTTAGTTGCCAGAGCAGGAAATATTTTGTTACCATTTCAGGAAGAATCATTTTGTTATAGATTGATTGATTCTATTGTTACCAAAGCAGGAGAAATCCTATTGCCATCAAAACCAGAAATATTTTGTTACATATTCAGTAAGCGAACAGTTTGAACCAAATAATCAATTCGAGATAGTCATGCAAGCCACAAATAAGCCAAATCATCTCGAGGGGCAGGCAAGCCCCTATCTGCTGCAGCATCTTCATAATCCGGTGGACTGGTACCCGTGGGGCAGGGAGGCGCTTGAAAAAGCTGCCGGCGAAGATAAACCCATACTTGTGAGTATAGGTTATTCTGCCTGTCATTGGTGCCATGTAATGGAAAGGGAGAGCTTTGAGAACCAGGAGATAGCGGAAATAATGAACCGCCATTTTGTCTGTATTAAAGTGGACAGGGAAGAGCGTCCTGACATTGACCATATGTATATGACTGCAGTGCAGCTTCTCACCAGGCAGGGCGGCTGGCCTCTGAATTGTTTTGCCCTTCCCGACACAAAACCTTTCTGGGGCGGGACCTATTTCACGAGGGAGCAGTGGAAGAGCATTCTGCTTCAGGTGGCTGATCTTTATAAAACCCGCAGAGGTGATCTTGAGCAACAGGCTGAAG
>SLKJ01000147.1 GCA_007134675.1 Bacteroidales bacterium | reverse complement strand
CATGACATGGGAGAAAGGCCGGCTATCATTGAGGCAATACGCGGGGATATAAAAATTACCGGCCTGAAGGGTGCTGAAAATACTGTTATTGAACCGCTGGATGGTCGTGGCAATCCAATGGCAAGTATTAAAAAAGCGGTAGAACAGGGAACATTAAGCATCAATATGGATGATGAAGTAACTGTATGGTACTATATTGAGATAAAAAGGTAATTAATACTGATATTCAATTTTGCGAATTTAGAAAATATTGCCTATGTTTGTTGATAAAGTACGTTAACGCTATATTTTAAAATCTTAGTCAAAGTTGTTTTTCATTGTATTAGACCCATTTTCTTTAACAGCAAGGCTTACTCTCTGTCATTTCTTTGATAATCGTGTAAATTGTAAATCCTAATAAATAATTCATAATTTATCAGTATGTCCAATAAGCATGTAAATGCCATTGTAGTCGGCTCAGGAGCCGGTGGAGGAGTTATTGCAAAGGAATTAAGTGTGGCAGGCCTGACGGTTGTACTTTTTGAACGAGGAGATTGGATAAATTATGATGATCATTCTCACGATGAACTAACTTCTCAACGAACATCAGTTTTGGGTTGTGCCCATGGCCCGGATAATAAGCGTTTTCGACGGGTTATCGCCAATAACCAGGGAAATGAACGGACAGTTTTGCCAAATCAGATGGGCTATCACAATATTGCCGCCTGCGTGGGTTCAGGAACTGTATCGTACGGTGCTATGGCCTGGCGCTTTATGGAAGAATGTTTCAAATTCAAAACTACCTACGGGCATATTGAGGGGTCAAGTATTGCAGACTGGCCCATAACATATGACGACCTTGAGCCTTATTACGAGAAGGCCGAGTGGGAGATCGGCGTGGCAGGAGACGACTATCAAAACCCTTTTGCACCATGGCGTCGCAAACCTCATCCAATGCCTCCGTTCAAACACAACAGGGAGGCAAGGTTGCTGGAGTCGGCTGCACAAAAAATCGGTTTTCATCCTTTTTCAATTCCCATGTTAAGGAATTCGGTCCCTTACATGGGAAGACCCGCCTGTATCCGTATGAGAAACTGTATTGGTTTTGCATGCCCGGTAAATGCAAAATGCGGTACCCAGAATACAGTAATTCCTGTTGCATTGAAAACCGGAAATTGCGAACTCAGAGTAAATTCAGAGGTAGCTGAAATCCTCGTAAATGACCGTGGTAAAATTACAGGGGTGTCATATTTCGACAATAAAAACAAAAGACGGGTACAAACTGCCGACATAGTAGTTCTTTCAGCTTCAGCAATCGAAACTCCCAGATTGATGCTTAACTCCAAATCCAGGCATTTCCCTGACGGGATTGGCAACAGTTATGACTGGGTAGGAAGAAATCTGCAAGGTCATGCTTATTGTGGCTCCGATGGTTTTTTTGAAGAAGATATATATGATGATGTTGGACCCGGGGCAAGTTTTGCTGTATGTGATTTTGCCCATAATAATCCCGGGATAGTTGGCGGGGCCATAATAACAAATGAATTTATCCGCATGCCTTTTGCTTTTTCAGGGATACGTCCTGCCGGATCAAAAGGTTGGGGCAAAGAACAAAAAGATTTCCAGAGAACTTATTATAAAAGGTTTGCCAGTGTCAGAGGTGCAGTTCAGGAAGTACCTAATTTCCATTCCCGCGTGGAAGTCAGCGAAGAAGTAAAGGACTATTGGGGCATCCCTGTTCCCAGGATATCGGGATATAAGCTGGAGGAAGATATTGAAACCGCCCGGTTTATTGCAGATAAATCTGATCAGATTCTAAAGGCTGCCGGTGCATATAAAACCCGTATCAGTGTTCCGGGCAGAGGAGTAAGCGGCGGTCATCACCAGTCAGGAACCTGTCGCATGGGAGATGATCCCCAAACATCAGTAACCAATAAATATGGTCAGGTTCAAGGTGTAGACAACTTATTTGTGGCCGATGGCAGCCTTCATGTAACCAACGGGGCTTTTAATCCGGCACTTACTATTATGGCTCTTGGGTATTGGGTTGGCGATTATATTGCAAGGGAATGGAATCACGGTAACCGTTTCTGAAAACGGTGCAATAATATCATTAATAAGATTAATACCAATTAACTACTTTGAAACCAATAATCGAATACAATGACTCTATTATAAATCGATTGAAAATAGTACTCCTGGTTAATTTTAACTAAACAAACAAACAATTAATCACAAACAATTAATCACAAACAATTAATCACAAACAATCATGAGATTAAGCTTAGATGTTATAGGTTATGGAGGGTATTTTACCTTACCCGGCGAAAGCCTCAGCCTGGAAGAGGCTATTAAAAGAGCAGCCAATATGGGATATGATGCTGCTTGTATTTATGCTCACCGTCCTTTAGGGTTTCCTCTGGATATTAATTCTGAAAGAAGAAAGAGACTGGTCGATTTATATAAAGAGCTCGATTTGGAGATGGGAGCTATCGTTTGTTGCACCAATTTCATGCATGGGAACCATGTATTATTATATCCACAGGAAAAAGAAATAATGTACGTAAAAGAATGCATTGACATGGCCAGAGAAATAGGTTCACCCTTTGTTCGTATTCTTTCTGCATTCTATGGGTATTTTCAGAATCCTCTTGCATCTACGGGATATGGTTTTCCCGCATTCGAATCCAGGTCCCGCAGGGTTTCAAGGGCTGAAGACTGGCTGGAAGCATGGAACGATGTAAAGGCAGGGCTTACTGAGGTAGCGAAATATGCCCAGGACGCAGGTGTTCTTCTGGCACTTCAAACGCACCCCGAAGTATTGGGTAATAATGAGGAATCTCTTCAGATGCTGGATGAAATTAATAATCCAAGTCTTAAGATTGGTCTTGATCTTCCATTACTTGAATCACAGGACCATGATTTTATAAGACAAACTGTACGCGATATGAAGGACCATATGGTTTATTCACATACAATATCACTTGCTCAAAATAAAACAATCGGGGGAGCTCCTTACAGTTGGGAAGAAGTAGCACCTGGTTCAGAAAAGGATCCTCTTCAATGGGAAGTTTTTATTGAAGCCTTGAAGGAAAATGATTATAAGGGGCTGTTATCGGCCGAAATATGTTCACCGGTTGTTATCAAGGGGCACAAACTTGGTACACTTGAAACAATAGATGAGAGGTATAAAGAATCAATAGTTTATCTGAAAGGTTTGTTGGAGAAATACAACTGTTACAGCGGGCATAAGAAATAAACTTAATGTCCACCTGATGGTTGGAATAAACACCCACCATTTTACGCGGTGGGTGTTTATTTTGCATTATCAGGCAGATAGGATTTCTTTATTTGGAGATGAATGATCCATGTTGCTGTTTATTAAATGATTAACCCCCTAACATTATAAAAAAATGAAAAAGATTCTTATTACCAGATTATCAGCTATGATGTTTCTTGAATTCTTTATCTGGGGTGTATGGTTTGTTACTCTGGGTATCTATCTTTCCAATATTGGTTTCACTGGCATTGAGATTGGAAGTGCATATAGCACAGTAGCATGGGCAGCTGTAATTTCAGCATTTTTTGTAAGCCTGGTGGCTGATAAATACTTTTCTGCAGAAAAACTAAATGGAATATTGCATCTGGTTGGGGGCGTGCTAATGTACTATGCTTCAACGATCCATACTCCACAGTTGTTTTTCTGGGTCCTGCTGGCCTATGCCCTCTGTTATTCTCCTACTCTTGCACTTACAACGGCAATTGGAATGCAGCATTGCCCGGAACCCGGAAAACAATTTCCAGTGATCAGGGTATTTGGTACCCTTGGCTGGATAGTAGCAGGTATTTCAATAAGTGTTCTTAATATTGAAGGTGGACCAGAACCTATGTGGCTGGCTGCAATATGCTCTATTATTCTTGGTTTATATAGTTTTACTTTGCCAAAAACACCTCCACGTGCTAAAGGGAAATCCCAGAACATTAAGGAAGTACTGGGACTGGATGCTCTGAAGCTGATGAAAAACAGGTCATTTGCTACTTTAAGCATAACTGCACTCTTAATCACCATTCCGTTTGCGATGTATCATGCTGTTACCAATATGTCTATGAATGAGATGGGGGTGGAGAATGTAGCAGGAAAGATGACCCTGGCACAAATGTCAGAAGCAATATTCATGCTTATGATCCCATTTTTGTATATAAGATTGGGTGTCAAAAAAATGCTGATGATAGGACTGATAACATGGTCAGTGCGATATGCATTATTTGCCTATGGAAGCAGTGAAGTATTGATAGCATTCTACTATATTGGCATATTGTTACACGGGGTTTGTTATGACTTCTTTTTTGTAACAGCGCAGTTATATATGGACGAAAGAGCACCGCGGGATTTAAGGAGCAGCGTACAGGGTTTTTTCGTATTCCTTACCTGGGGTGTCGGATGGCTTATCGGATCCTACATCACAGGGATACTCCTGCAAGTTTTTGAAATTCAGGATGCGACTTCATCAACAGTAAGATATAACTGGCCATATATCATGTTAGTTCCGGCTGTATTATCATTGATAGTTGCTATATTCTTTGGCACTCTCTTTAGAGATGAAAAGCTGAATGCTGAAGAACCGGCTGAGAATCAGGCTGCTGAATAGTCTGATATGGATAGGATTTAAAACAGATTCTAAAATGTATCATAATGAGATTTATCCTAATTCAACAATTATGAAATCAAGACATAATTTTCATTTTCTAAACAAAATAACGCAAGCTTCGATTCATCTGCCTTGTTTGATTACTGCTTTTTTATTCTTTAATCTATTTATTATACAGGAGTCTCTGTTTGCTCAAAATTATGTTGTAACTCCTGTAAATTCTGACCATTCTGAAGACTGGGCATACACCCCGTTTAATTCGAACAGTGCCTGGCACCGCCCTATTGGTACAGATGCTGTTTATGCAGATGACACAGATACAACGAACATAATCTGGCAGCAGGCAAGGAGGTTTATAATTAATTACCAGTTCCCTTTTAACTCAGCTTACGGAATTGCAGATGAAACAAGTCCGGAAGTCACGATAACCCATAAAAGCTGTGAGCGCTGGAATATGAATCCGGATGGTCGCGGATTTCCTTTAACCATAAGGATACCTTCAAGAGCGGATTTTCCCTTTGGCTGGCAGAGATACGGTGACT
>SLKJ01000139.1 GCA_007134675.1 Bacteroidales bacterium | reverse complement strand
GGAAAGCGGGCATTGTGGCTGATATAGCCCTTATAGTCAACATGTTCTTTATCCTGGGAGTACTGGCTTCTCTCGGAGCGACTCTCACCCTTCCCGGTATTGCCGGTATAGTTCTGACAATCGGGATGTCGGTTGATGCCAATGTTCTTATATTCGAAAGGATCAGGGAAGAGATAAAATCAGGAAAAGGCCTGCGGCTTGCCGTATCGGACGGTTATAAAAATGCGTACTCCGCCATAATAGACGCCAATGTAACTACGCTGCTGACCGGTATTATACTTTACATATTCGGAACAGGTCCCATCCAGGGTTTTGCTACAACGCTGGTTATCGGTATATGTACCTCCCTGTTCTCAGCTATTTTTATTACCCGACTGATTTTCCTCTGGTTTCTTGACAGGAACAAAACAATCAGTTTTGCAACAAAGCTTACACAGGATGCCTTCAAGAATGTGCATATCAGATTTATTGAAAAGCGAAAGATCTTTTATGTTGTTTCAGGAGTAATAATTGCCATCGGTATTGTCTCCCTCTTTACCAGGGGGCTGAGCCAGGGAATTGACTTCACAGGGGGGCGTACCTATATAGTTCGCTTTGACGAGAACGTTAACACCGCAGATATTCAGAATTCACTGTTTAATGTCTTTGGTGAGGGAACGGCAGTCATAACCTTCGGAGGAGATGACCAGGTAAGGATCTCTACCAACTTCAGGATTGATGAGGTGGATCCGGAAGTTGACCAGGAGATTGAGCAGCTGCTCTATGAGGGCCTGAGACCCCACCTTGGAGAAGATGTTACATTTGCACAGTTTATGAGCGATCATCGCCAGCGATCTGAGAAGGTCGGTCCATCTATTGCCCAGGATATAAAGGTACAGGCTCTGTATGCTGTTTTCTTCGCCCTTCTGATAATGTTTCTTTATATGTTTATCCGGTTCAAGAACTGGCAGTTCGGACTGGGTGCCGTTTCAGCAGTAGGGCACGATGTATTGATAGTACTGGGGTTATTCTCCATAGCCCATGGAATATTACCATTCTCCCTCGAGATAGATCAGGCATTTATTGCAGCCATACTGACAGTGGTGGGTTACTCGATAAACGACACCGTGGTTGTGTTTGACCGCATCAGGGAGTATTTCAAACTATATCCCAAAAGAGAAAGAAGCGAAGTCTATAATCTGGCGCTTAACAGCACTCTGAGCCGTACCTTCAGCACCTCGCTGAGCACATTCTTTGTGTTACTCACTATTTTCCTTTTTGGCGGGGAGGTGATCCGCGGATTTATCTTTGCTCTGCTTATTGGTGTTGTTGTAGGTACCTATTCATCGCTTTTCATTGCAACACCAGTCGTATTTGATTCGATTGGCAGGCTGAAAAAAGTAAAGCAGAGGCAGGCACAACTCCAAACACAAAGACAGACTCATAAGCAGACACAAAAACAGGCAAAATTGCAAACACAAAAGCAGTCAAAATGACGACTAACATCCTGTTTATAAGCGGATCGGAGGTATTCATCGTTCTTATTGTCGTGTTACTTCTTTTTGGATCCAAAAAAATACCTGAACTTGCCAAGGGCTTTGGTAAAGGAATGAAAGAATTCAAAAGGGCAACCGAGGACATCAAAAGAGAACTTCATGACAGCACATCGGGTATCCGCGAAAGCGCAGATGAGATCAGAAGAGATATTGACGACGTTACAAACAAGATTGGAGACACTTCGGAAATCCGGGAAAACACGAATGAGATCAAAAGAGATATTGAGGAAATGGCAAATTCGATTGAAGACACATCGGATATTCGTGAAAACACCCATGAGATCCGAAAGGATGTGGACCAGCTGAAAGATAAGATTGAGGATATACCGGAGGAAGGCAAAGACAACATCAGGAGGAAGAGTGTTGACTCATCGGAGAACCCTGATGCTCAGGAGTCCGGTATAGACGATGATAAAACAATCAGCCCTGAATCCCGGGAAGAAAGCGATAGCGGAGACAACAAAGACAAGTTTGATTGAGGAGCCATCAGAATAATCCTTCTCTGCTGACAGGATTACCAATGGATATATTATGGATTATTTTTACCTGATCCTGGGATTTGCTGTATTGCTCGTCAGCGGTAACCTGCTGGTAAAGAGTGCTGTTTCACTATCAAGCCATTTCCGTATTTCCACCCTTGTTATAGGAGCTACAGTCGTGTCACTGGGCACATCTGCGCCGGAACTTGTAGTCAGCATAGGTGCCGCCCTGAAAAACCACCCGGATATAGCAATTGGCAACGTTATCGGGTCAAACATTTCTAATATTGCCCTGGTTCTGGGACTTACAGCAATAATTATTAAGATACCTGTGAGTAAAACAACTGTAAGGTTTGACTGGCTCTATATGATGTTTGCCAGTATTCTGTTTTTCCTTTTCGTTTTAAACGGAAGACTTTCATTTCCTGAAGGACTCATATTCATTATCCTCCTGCTGGTATTCATATTCAGGTCAATCCGCCAGTCCCGGATGGAAATGTCGCGTCTTGAACATGTTTTTGAAAAAGCCCGTTACTCTTTCACCCTGTCAGTAATTCTGATTGTTCTATCTTCAGCAGGCCTTTTTATTGGGGCCTCCTGGCTTGTTGGCAGCGCAGAATCAGTTGCACTGAGGTTTGGCGTAAGTGAAAGGGTGATTTCAGTAACCATCATTGCTTTCGGCACAAGTTTGCCCGAACTTGCTACATCGGTTATAGCGGCTGTAAAGAAACAGCTTGACGTATCTATCGGAAACATAATCGGATCAAATATTTTTAACATCCTGGGGATTCTTGGTGTCACCAGAATGATAAAGAGCCTGGAGGTAAACATAGAAATGAAATTCGATGTAGTCTGGATGCTGGCATTATCTATCCTGCTGTTATTATTTATGCTGCCCTATGGTAAAGCTTCCATTAACCGGTGGAAAGGGGTAGCCCTTTTCGTGACATATATATTCTATATCTTTATCGTGTTCCGAACATGAAATAGTAATGAAAACCCAGATAAATAAATAGCGCTTCAATGATCAAAGCAGAAAAAATAAACAAATCGTACGGACAACTGCAGGTTCTGAAAGGTATTGACCTCAGTGTCAAAAAAGGTGAGGTAATATCTATCGTCGGTGCAAGCGGAGCAGGTAAAACTACTTTTCTTCAGATACTGGGAACTTTAAGTAAACCTGATAATGGCCGTGTAATAATCAACAATACTGATTACATGACCCTTAACGACAAACAGCTGGCCTCATTCAGAAACAGGAATATCGGCTTTGTTTTTCAGTTTCATCACCTCTTGCCTGAGTTCACTGCTTTTGAAAATGTCTGCATACCTGCGCATATTGCAAAAATACCGGTTAAAAAAGCAGAGGAGAAAGCACGGGAAATACTCCGTTTCCTGAGTCTTGGCGACCGCATGGATCATAAGCCGAAAGAGCTGTCGGGAGGTGAGCAGCAAAGGGTAGCCGTTGCAAGGGCGCTGATAAACGACCCTGCAGTACTGCTCGCAGATGAGCCTTCGGGTAACCTGGATTCCAAAAATAAAAATGAGCTTCACAGTCTCTTTTTTTCCCTAAGGAAAAAATTCAACCAGACTATCATCATAGTAACTCATGATATGGGGCTTGCCCAGATGGCCGACAGGTGTCTGACCATGCACGATGGAAAAATAGTGGATGAACAAAAAAAAAAGATACCGGACCGTAAATCCTAAATCTGCATGCATTCCCCACTCCTTCACAGAAGAGGATGATAATGAAGTTAAAAAGGCGTGAATTAAAAGAGTTCCTTGATGAAAAGGTTGAACAATATAACCGACCTTCTTTCATTGAATGTGATCCAATCAGCATTCCACATCAATTTACAAATAAACAGGACATTGAAACAGCCGGGTTTCTTGCAGCCACTATCGCCTGGGGAAACAGAAAGATGATTCTCAGGAGTGCAAACCGGATTATGGAGATGCTCGATTATTCTCCCTATGAATTCATAATGAATTCAAGCGTTGACGAATACCGGGTGGTCGAAAGCTTTGTCCACAGGACATTTAATTCTACCGATCTGCTTTATTTCCTGAGAGCACTCCGGCACATATACAAAAACAAAGGTGGACTTGAAGCTATCTTCAGAACTTATCAAACAGCTGATTCCCTTCAACCTGCCATACATGAACTACATAAGATTTTCTTTGAACTTCCGCATGAAAAAAGAACAGAAAGGCATGTGTCTGACCCAAATAAAGGATCATCGGCAAAAAAGCTGAATATGTATTTGAGATGGATGATACGGAAAGATAAAAAAGGAGTGGATTTTGGCATTTGGGACTCAATACCGCCATCAATCCTGTCATGCCCACTTGATGTTCACTCGGGAAATGTTGCCAGGAAACTGGGCCTCCTAAAAAGAAAACAGAATGATGCAAAGGCAGTTGCCGAACTGGATGGAGTTTTAAGAATTTTTGACCCGGAAGATCCGGCTAAGTATGATTTTGCATTATTCGGATTAGGTGCAATAGAAAGATTTTGAGTTGCAATGACAGGCGATCATTTCCGTTTCAGACAATTCACAATATATCATGACAAATGTGCCATGAAGGTGGGCACCGACGGGGTACTGCTTGGTGCATGGTGCAATGTTGAAGGGGCTATGGCAGTTCTGGATGTGGGCACAGGCAGCGGACTTATTGCCCTGATGGTTGCACAGAGAAACCAAAACTGCATTGTTGATGCTATTGATATTGACAGGCCCTCCTTTCTTCAGGCATCGGAAAACGCTGCCCGATGCCGTTGGAGCAAAAGGATAAGAATGCATCACTCTTCATTCAATGATTATCATAACAAACACAACAAAGATTACGATCTGATAGTTTCAAATCCGCCCTGGTTTCAGAATTCACTTACCAATCCCGATCCTGTCAGGTCCGGAGCACGTCATTCCCATTCACTGTCAATGGATGATCTTATATACGGAGTCGAAAAGTTGCTCACCTCAACCGGAAGGTATTGCATGATCATGCCGGTTCCTGAAGCAGAGATATTTATTGAGAAAGCAACTGCCGGCGGGTTATATTGCAGAAAGATCACCTCTGTCCACCCAAACCCGGAAAAACCTGCAAAACGATATCTTCTGGAATTCAGAAGAGACCCGGGGCAGGTTGAACGATCACAGCTTATCCTGGAGCTTGAAAAACGACATAAATACTCTGATCAGTTTAAAAAACTGACAGGGGACTTTTATCTCGCCTTCCGTTACTGAGATTTATGTAGCGAACATGTTGCTAAACATAATATTTTGCGGTCCGGGCATGATTCTTATCATAATTGAGACGAATAAATGTTTCTAATTTTAGATAGCAAAAACTATAACCCGAACTTATTTTATGGACAAAGTTCTCATACTCGGAGCGGGAATGGTTGTCAAACCTATTATTACCTACCTTTTAAGCAAAAACATACATGTTACCGTTGCATCACGAACACGATCAAAGGCTGAGGCGATGATTGACAGTCATCCCAACGGCTCAGCGCTGTCGTGGACCGTAGATGATACTGCAGGCCTTGACAGGATTGTTGGCAGCCATGATCTTGCTGTAAGCCTGCTGCCGTGGGTATATCATCCCCTTGTTGCAGGTTACTGCCTGAAGCACAAAAAGGATATGGTAACCACATCCTATGTAAAACCTGAAATTAAAGCACTGGACAGGCAGGCCAGGGAGGCGGAAATTATTGTATTAAATGAACTGGGACTGGATCCGGGGATTGACCATATGTCGGCCATGCGTATCATTGACAAAGTGCGTGGTAAAGGTGGGAAAATAGTGGGCTTTTACTCATTCTGCGGAGCGTTGCCCGCACCTGAGGCAGCAGACAACCCTTTTAAATACAAATTTTCCTGGAGCCCGAAGGGTGTTGTGATGGCAGGCAATAATGATGCCAGGTTTCTAATGAAAGGGAAGGTTGTCCGGGTCCCGACTGAGGAATTGTTCAGAAATCCGCTGAAGGTAGATTTTCCAGAAGTAGGGAATCTTGAAGTATATCCAAACCGTGATTCACTTCCTTATCTGGATCTCTACGGGATACCGGAGACGCGGACAATGGTCAGGGGCACTTTCCGCCACCCCGGGTGGTGTGAAACCCTTGATGCAATGAAGCGGCTAAATCTCATTTCAACGGAAAAGAATGATTTTACAGGGAAAACATATGCAGAGTTCATGGCCATGATGATATCTTCAGGCAATGCAAACGGCATAAGGCAGAAAGTGGCCTCACACCTTGATATGGAAACCGGTTCCGCCCCGGTAACTGCAATGGATTGGCTCGGGCTGTTTGCTGAAGAGCCTATGAACCGGAGAGTTGACTCGCCCTTTGAAATAGTTTCAGATCTGATGATAGAAAAGATGATGCTGGGTAAAAATGAACGTGATATGGTTGCAATGCAGCATATTTTCCTTGTATCGTGGCCTGATGGCAGAAAAGAGGTGATAAAATCGACCATGCTGGATTTCGGATCACCGTCCACTGACACATCAGTGGCCCGCACAGTGGCCCTGCCTGCGGCAATAGCGGTTGAAATGATCATCAGTAAAAAGATAAGCGCCAAAGGGGTCCACATTCCGGTTATACCTGAGATCTACAACCCCATACTTGACAGGCTGGAGAGTATGGGCATTAAGCTGACTGAAGAGTTCGGGCTTGCTGAAACAGATTTTAAAGACTACTGAAACCCCATGATGTAAAAGTCTTACAAAACAGTATTTATAAAAAACTTTTTATCAATACTCTGTGATTACATCCCAATTGCCACTTCGTGAAATCTCAAAATTCAGGTGGTAATTGATAGAGGACCCTGTCGTAAGATTTTCAAAGCTGAACCTCATATTGGCAAAGAATGGAAAGCCGACATTACGCACCATGCTCTCAAATTCAGATATGCGCAGCTCACCACTCGAGTTACCGATAATCAGTTCACTCAGGTTGTAATGCTGTTTATCAGCGGTTCTGAACCTGAAAACTATATTGTTTCCTTCTCCCATATACCTGTAAATAACCCTGACAACATTGCTTGAGGCCAATGTTCTGTAGTCTGCTGTTGCTTTACTGGCTGAATCCTTTGCGATTCATATTCAATTCTACACCAAAACTGAACGGATCAGAAAAAAGGGTATGGTACCCGAGCCCCATATAATAGCCTCTCTTCAGATCAAAGGTTTCAGATTGAAACCCGACAAAATCAGAGAAATTGGCACCCAGGCTCAATGTTGAGAAATTCTGAGCGGCAAGGTTACAGGAAAAAAACAAAAATAAAAACCCGGCCAGTAATGATTTGGCCCGACTAATCTGCCAGTACTCATACAACCTGGAAAACATAATTATCTGAATTTGAAAAGTAGAATCAGTAACAAATTTGTTAAAATATGCCTCAGAAAGCACCCGGTTGATAAGCCGTTTTTAACCACGGGATGCCTGGGACTTGTATCCTGTAAGGGAGAGAACTATGCACGGTACATACATAATAAAAAGACGGGTTTGATGCAACCCGTCTTTTTATAGTTAAAGGAACAATTATTAATTAGTTTTCCGTACCACCTGCCCACCAGACTTTGTTGGCATGAACATCTATAGAGGGAACATTGGCCGGATTCGACTGTATTTCGCTGACTGCATAGGGAAACCTCCAGACAAAACCGATAGTTGCATTGTTAGGGTTCTGCATTTCCGGGAAACCGGTCCGGCGGTAATCATTATACACCTCAATAGCTTCCCTGTCATACAATGCAATGTACTTCTGGGTCATGATCTCTTCCAGCTCATTTCCTTCTGTAAGCCTTGTGACAACCTCATCGTCAAACCATACATCAAAATCAATAGTTTCAATTACGTTGTCCTCATCATCCAGAATTTCCTGGAAGAGGGGCTGCCCGTGAAATGCCCAGGAAGCTGCAATTGCATCCTTCAGCACATCCTGCCAGTCCGCCTCACCAACCCTGAAACTGGCTTCGGCTTCAATAAACTTAAGTTCCTGGTAGGTAAATACCGTAATGGGCATTGTCCATGCACCCCAGCCAGTAGTATAGCGTGATCCTGCATATTGACCCTGCACGTTATCGGCCTCACCTGCCGGTGCGATGGGACCGGGGCCAAAGTACCTTGGCATCCTGGGATCGTTCCGTTCATCCATAAGACCATGAATCGTGGAAGAAACCGAGAGATGGTTTCTGACAAACCAGAATTCGCCCCATGGATTTGCACGTCCCCATGCAACCTGAAAATTCCCGCCGAAGAGAGCCTGATCGGCAGCACTTGTAAAGGAGTTGGCTGCAGCATCAAGAGCGTCCTGTGCTGCATCTCCATCGATATTGGTAAGCCTCAGGCTTAACCTCGCCTTAAGGGCATAACCTAACTTTACCCAGGCATCCTGCCAGTCGCCACCGGATAAACCGGCAAGACCTACTGTTCCGTAGATATAATCACGATCGGGGAACAGGAGGGTAGCTTGTTGCATATTGGCAATACCATCGTCAAGCAGTTCGTGAATTACAGGATATAAATCGGATTGCCTGTCATAACCGGGCTGCAGGTTTTCCGCTCCCTTGAATGCTTCACTGTAGGGAACCTCTCCCCACATATCGGTGGCAACAGAAAGATTATAGGCCATCAGGATCTGGCCGATACCACGGGCCGCGTAGTTATCGGGTTCGGATCCGGTAACCGGGTCAGTCTTATCTATTATGACTTTACTCATATTCATAACATCATAAATAGAATTCCAGCTGTTATTAAAAAGCGATGAGGAGTTTTGGGCAACTCGTCTGTCCGCTTCATTTGACTGTGCCCAGGTGCCGGCAGCATGTTCGATATACACCGTGGAATACCACGCAATATCGGTAGCTACAGTCTCGAATGCGGTTTTCAGGATAAGATCAGGAAGAATATTCCTGGCATCCATGTCGGCCGGATTATTTTGATCGATATTAACCTCATCCATTGCATCTTCACTGCAGGAAAAGAGCAGTAAGGCGATTGAGATCAGGGTCAGATATTTTAATATTTTCATTATTTCAGATTTTTTTAGGTTACTAGAATGTTAGGTTAAGGCCCAGGCCAAAAGATGTGGTCTGCGGCAGTGACATATAGTCCATACCTCCCTGCATATTACCCTGGCCCTGGGATGTTTCAGGATCGAAGTTCGGCAGAGTGGTCCAGAGAAGAACATTTCTGGTTATGAAACTGAGAGAAGCCCTTTCAACTCCGATCTGTGCAACAAACCTTTGGGGTATATTGACTGATAATGCAAGCTGCCTGAGCTTGACAAATGAGGTTTCATATATTTGAGATTCAGCCATCTGATCAAGTGCCCACTCATAAAGATCCTGATACGCCAGTGGATCCTCCGGTCCGCCTCTTTCTATGTCGTTTGGCGTACCATCAGCCTTGTATCCGTCATAAATAAAGGGAGTCTCACGATCTTCGGTCCTCTTTGAAGAACCATAAAGGTCCATCAACCTGTTTGACCCTGAATACATTTGTCCCCCGCTCTTCCAATCAACCTGGGCTGAGATTCTAACTAAATTGAATAAGGTGATGTCGTTGTTGAATGACATGTAGAAATCTGGTGAAACATCACCTATCTTCCCGAATTCACCCACCATGGGCATACCGTATAACGGGTGATCGGGATTTTCATTTACAAGTATTCTGCCCTCGTCATCCCTGAGGAACTGTTCCCCGTAGATTGCAGGGTAGATATCGCCCGCGGAAGCCCTGATATTGGGAGTCACGTAACCACCAAGGGCAATACTTTCAACACCCTCTGCAAGCTCTATAACAGTATTTGTTATTTTTGTGAAATTTGCTGAAAAGTTCCAGTTGAAATTGGCTGTCCTGACCGGGTTGGTGGTAAGAACTATTTCATGTCCTATTGCTTCCATTTTCCCGGCATTGGTGACAAAGGAACCAAAACCTGTCGAACCTGCCATGGGAACACCAAATATCTGGTCGCTGGCAATAGTGTTAAAGAAGCTGTAGTCCAAACCTATACGATTATCAAAGAATCTCAGATCAAAACCCAACTCAAAGGTCTGGGTATTCTGTGGTATAAGATTGGGGTCATAGAGGGATCTGCTTGGCTTATATCCGGTAATTTCTCCGAAAGGATACGAGAGCCCCCCGATTGATTCGAGAAATCCACTCCATGCTCCTCCTGTGACAAAATAGGGGTCAGGAAGATATGTTGCAGCTGCCTGTCCCACCTCTGCATATGATAGACGAAGCTTCCCGAACGGAAGAATGCTGCTGCCTGCAAGGGGGTCAAGTTCAGTAAACACAAATGCCAGTGATGCTGACGGATAAAAGAAGGTGCGGTTATCTCTCGGCATTGATGAAACAATATCCTGTCTACCAGTTGCATTAAAGAAAAGCATATCCATATAATCCAGGGAGAGATTGGCAAAGAACCCGGCAGTTCTTCTGTCATACATGGTATAACCGGAATTCTGCACGGTGGTATTGTTGAGGTTGTTCCACCCCGGTGTGGTAAAAGTGCTGCCCGAGGCTGAATAATACTCCCATGAATTGTGGTCAATCTCATTACCAACAAGCAGTGAACCTGAAAGGTCATCATTGAAGTCATGAGTAAAGGAGGCTGTCAACAGCGAGTTAACAATCCGTCTGGTTATTCCGAATTTGCTTATTGACCCGCCGGTGGGCGCCACATAGGCATATTCAGGATTATCCGGAGTGGGATAATCCCCGTCACCGGGCAGGTTCCCCGTGCCGGCTTCGACGTATGTGTCGTTATCGGTTGTATAAGTATCAACACCGATTTGATACCTAATATTTACCGCCTGGGTGGGCTGGTATTCAATGTAAGAGTTACCAAAGAAACGCTTTGTAGCTTCACGGTAATGGTTATTGTCGAGGACCCAGTTTGGGTTGTTTCCTACAGCGCCGACACGGTAACTTATCTGACGGTATGGGCCGAATGTCCCTTCCTGGTGTGAAGGAGTCCCCATCAGGTCAAAGTTTGCAGGAGCTCCATAAACCGTAAACAGCCAGCTGTCATTACCCGAAGGCAGCTTGGATATCTGCGCGTCAGAATAGTTGCCGGTAAAGCCAATATTCCATCTTTCTGCCATTTGGAAATCCCCGGCCATGTTGGCAGTGTACCTGTCCATCCCGGTCCCTCTGATTATACCGGTTTGATTGGTGCTTCCAAGTCCGACGGAATAATTTCCAAATTCAGTTGCATTGCTTATATTGATATTATTATTGTAGGTATATCCGTTGTCGGAGAAAAAATTCTCCGGGTTATTGTAGGCGATAGGTTCTACCCATTCCCCCTTGTAACGGTCAAAGAATAATCCCGGCTGACCATGGTTGTTACCTCCATATTCAGGATGGTCGGGCAGGTCAGATATTTTAGGACCCCAGGAAAATGAGTTTGGTCCTGCAAGTTGGCCGTTCCATCCCTGAGCATAAACCTGGTTTACTTCAGGCAGTCTGGCCACTACATCAACAGTAGCATTTGAGGAAAAGTCCACTCTGGGCCTGCCCATCATAGCATCAGTCCCTCTTTTTGTGGTAATAATAATTACGCCGTTTGATGCCCTTAGTCCATAAAGAGCTGCAGCCGCCTGACCCTTCAATACGTTTATAGATTCAATATTGTTGGGGTCAATGTCAAGGGCCCTGTTGGAAAAAGCAGCACCAGTAACGTTTGAGCCGTAGTCGTTCTGGCTGTGAACAGGCATGCCGTCAATAACGTAAAGCGGGGTGTTATCTCCGCTGAACGAACGGGCACCGCGGATAAAAATCTGAGCTGGTGCCCCGGGCATACCGGAGGACTGTCGAACCTCAAAACCGGCAATCCTACCGGATAATGCAGTCATAATGTTAGGGTTTCCCGCTCTTGAAAGTTCTTCACCATCAACATCCTGAACCGTATAGCCAAGGGCTCTTCTTTCCCTTGTTATACCCAATGCGGTCACAACCACCTCATCGAGCTGCAGATAATCCGGTTCCAGAGTCACGTTGATCTCGGTCCTTCCCTCAATTGGTTCTTCAAGGGTTGTAAGCCCCACGAAACTGAATATGAGGGCTTGAGCATCGGCAGGAACAGCAAGCGAGTACCTGCCTTCGAAGTCGGTCACCGTCCCGATGGTAGTTCCCCTCACAATAATAGAAACACCCGGAACAGAAGAACCATCGACGGCACTGGTCACAGTACCGGTGATCTGCACAGTTTGCGCATGCAGGGTAAAAATTCCGCAAAACACAAAAAGTGACAAAAACATCATCATTTTTTTCATTGAAAAAAGTTTTAGTAGGTTAACAAAAATTAATCAGGTCGCCTGGTGAAATGAACAAATGAATAAAAAGTTCTCATATTGTTTATTAATTTCAACAGGAATAAGTAATTATCTTAGCGCAAATATAAAAAATTTTTTTTTCTGGTTCCCAAAAATTATAAAATTCTTAAATTTTCTGTCAAAAATAGTACTTTAGCGGTTGATCCCATTAAACGGTACATCTATTCAGATCATTGAGCATTACCTGAATTATTTGCCCTGATAACATCATAAAGGTTTGGACAAACAGACAAAATATGCCGAAACCCCCTTGATGAAGCAGTACAGAAGCATCAAGGCAAAAAATCCTGACGCTATACTGCTCTTCAGGGTAGGAGATTTTTATGAAACCTTCGGGGAGGATGCTGTAACAGCATCGGAAATTCTCGGCATCACTCTCACAAGAAGAGCAAACGGTGCTGCCTCTTATGTGGAACTTGCCGGCTTCCCTCATCATGCAATAGAAAACTATCTGCCAAAGCTTGTAAGAGCGGGACAAAGGGTTGCGATATGCGAACAGCTGGAGGATCCCAAACAGACAAAAAAAATAGTTAAGCGGGGCATAACAGAGCTTGTTACTCCTGGCGTGGCATTTAACGAAAATGTGCTGGAACACAAAAAAAACAATTTCCTGGCATGTGTCCACCTTGAGAAAAGCATTGCAGGTGTTGCCTTCCTTGATGTTTCAACCGGGGAGTTCCTGGCGGCTCAGGGAGACATAGAGTATATAGACAAGCTGCTGAATGGCTTTGAACCAAAAGAGGTTCTTTTCGATAAAGGCAGGGAGAATGATTTTTTCAATGCTTTCGGAACAAAATTCTACACATATAAAATGGATGAATGGGTATTCCACCGCGAAACATCATATGAAAGGCTGACAGGCCATTTTAAGACAAAATCCCTTAAAGGGTTCGGTATTGATGAGATGAATCCCGGCATAATTGCTGCCGGGGCAATATTGTATTATCTTGAACTGACCCGCCACAAAAAATTAACCCATATCAATTCCATATCACGTATTGAAGAGGACAATTATGTGTGGCTAGACAAGTTCACTGTCAGGAACCTGGAACTTTACTACTCCTACAATGAAGGGGCAAGAACCCTTATCTCTGTATTCGATAAAACCCTGTCTCCCATGGGAAGCCGGATGCTGAAGCGTTGGATGAACCTGCCGCTTAAGGATCCGGCAGAGATCAACAGTCGCCTCGATGCAGTTGAATTTTTAATGAATAATAAGGAAAGCCGTGATCTGATATCATCAGAAGTAAAGCAGACAGGAGACCTTGAAAGGCTTGCGTCAAAAATATCCGTTGGCAGGATAAATCCCCGTGAACTTGTACAGCTGAAAACGGCCCTGAAATGTGCAGAGAGAATAAAGGCCATCTGTGCCGGTTCAGGTCAGCAGTCGCTCAATGACACCGTAAACCTTATTAATCCCTGCAAAAGTTTAAAAGAGCGTATTGCTTCAGAAATCAATGAAGATCCGCCAAATGCCATACAAAAAGGTAATGTAATTGCTTCCGGTGTATCGGCCGGGCTGGATGAATTGCGTGAATTGCTCCATTCCGGAAAAGACTATCTTATTAAACTGCAGGAAAGGGAAATTGAAAACACCGGAATACCGTCGCTCAGGATAAGTTTCAATAATGTATTCGGCTACTATCTCGAAGTAAGGAATACCCATAAAGAGAAAGTTCCTGAAGAATGGATCAGAAAGCAGACACTTGTCAGTGCAGAGAGATACATTACCCCGGAGCTGAAAGAATACGAAGAGAAAATCCTGGGGGCGGAAGAGAAAATTCTCCAACTTGAGACTGAACTTTTTTCTGCAATTGTTGAAGATGCAATGAGCTATATACCTGACCTGCAAACCAATGCTTCAGCAATTGCTAAAATTGACTGTCTTCTTTCGTTTACCCTGCTATCTGAAGAAAGCGGTTACTGCAGACCAGCGGTAAATGAGGGCAGTGAAATTGACATTAAAAAAGGCCGGCATCCTGTTATTGAAAAGTATCTGCCTCCGGGTGAAGAGTATATTGCCAATGATGTTTTTCTTGATGACAGAAAGCAACAGATATTGATTATAACAGGACCAAATATGTCGGGTAAATCTGCACTGCTGCGTCAAACAGCCTTAATAGTTCTCATGGCCCAGATGGGATGCTTTGTTCCTGCAGAAAGTGCTGCGATAGGAGTTGTTGATAAGATTTTTACCAGGGTTGGCGCATCGGATAATATTTCGCTGGGTGAATCTACCTTTATGGTAGAGATGAATGAAGCTGCAAGCATCCTCAATAACCTCTCTTCCCGCAGCCTGATATTACTGGATGAAATAGGAAGAGGAACAAGCACTTATGACGGCATATCAATCGCATGGGCAATGGCAGAGTATATCCATGAATACCCTCATGGAAAGGCAAAAACACTTTTTGCAACCCACTACCACGAACTAAATGAGATGGAGCATTCATTCAGCCGGATTAAGAATTATAATGTATCGGTCAGAGAGATAGACAACAAGGTGATCTTCCTGCGAAAGCTTATTCCTGGCGGAAGCGAGCACAGCTTTGGCATTCATGTTGCCCGGATGGCAGGAATGCCAAAAAGTGTGGTAAAGAGGGCCGGTGAAATACTCAGCGAACTGGAAAAATCCCATAACAGCCACTCACTGGTCAAACCCGTTGCATCACTTGCAGAGCAGCGTGAAGGTTTCCAACTCAGCATCTTTCAGCTGGATGACCCGGTGCTTACACAGATCAGGGATGAAATAACAAATCTTGATATCAACAACCTTACACCTGTAGAAGCACTGAATAAACTTAATGAGATAAAAAAAATAACCGGACTTGAATCCGGATAGGAAATTAATTCTGTTATTTTTGAAAAAAAGAAAAATGAATTAACTTTGCGGAACAATCTGCGAAAATAGCTCAGTTGGTAGAGCACGACCTTGCCAAGGTCGGGGTCGCGGGTTCGAGTCCCGTTTTTCGCTCAAAATCCCGGCTGATGTGACGGGATTTTTTTAATTTTACCACCACATTTATGCCCGGGTGGTGGAATTGGTAGACACGCAGGACTTAAAATCCTGTGGCCATTGCGGCCGTGCGGGTTCAATTCCCGCCCCGGGTACACAAACCCTCTTGAAGTCAGCTCACTGCAAGGGGGTTTGTTTTTTGCAAATTAACTAACTTTGCAAGACCAAATCACTTTACCCCCATGCACCACGAAATTTCCAGAATACGCAGGGATTACTCACTGAAGGTTTTATCAGAGACTTCCGTGCACAATGATCCGCTTGTCCAGTTCACCCGGTGGCTCAATGAGGCCCTGGATGCCCGGGTAAATGAGCCTACAGCGATGACACTTGCAACGGTGGGTGCAAACAGCCAGCCTTCTGCCAGACTTGTGCTGCTGAAAGATGTCACAGAAAAGGGGTTGACGTTCTTTACCAACTATGAAAGCAAAAAGGGGAGGCAGCTGAGTGAGAATCCCCGGGCAGCCATTGTTTTTTTCTGGCCCGAACTTGAAAGGCAGGTGCGCTTTGAGGGAATTACCGAAAAGCTCCCTTCCGGGGAATCGGACGAATATTTTGTTTCACGCCCTGCCGGAAGTAAAGCCGGAGCCTGGGCTTCCCGGCAAAGCAGTAAAATTGACTCCAGGGAAACGCTGGAAAAGGAAGTGGTAAAAATCATAAGCCGGTTTAAAGATGAAAACATTCCCCGCCCCCCCTTCTGGGGAGGATACAGGCTTATCCCCTCTGCTGTTGAATTCTGGCAGGGTCGTCCTGACCGGCTGCATGACAGGATAGAGTATAAGGTCACGAATGGCGCATGGGCTGCCAGCAGGCTGTCTCCCTGACATTAACACAAATTTAAGCCGATTCAGAAGTTAACAGATACTCCAAGTTTAAAACTGGAGATTGAAAGATCTGTTTTAATTTCAGTGTTCCAGTTTTCTTCCAGTGCAGACGCACCGTAGGGATTAGTGAATTGATCCGAATAGGTCCACTGGGGTGATGCGGGCAGATTATTCCATACAGAAAAATAATAACCTGCCATCAACCTGATTTTACCGGTTATGTTGTATCTGGCTGAAATATCTACCTGATAGTTTGTGGTTGTTAAAGAAACAGATCTTTCGGGCAGATCAAATATCCCGGATAAATATTCATTGCCTCTGACCAGATCTGAAAATATCATATCACCATTTTCATCATACACAAAGATCAGACCTCTGTTGACAATATCATCTATATCTATACCGACTCCGGTATATGAAGCTTTACCCTTCAATAACGAGCCATTCACATTGATATGGAAGGCCAGGTCGGGTAAAATATTCCAGTTGGCCTCAAGTCCCAGTAACACCCCAAGCGGGCTGAATTTAACGGATGAGTTGGTCTCAAGGGTGATGTCATTATGGAATATCTCCCTGTAAAGGATATCAACTTTAAAAGAGTCCTGTGCTGCTTCATCATAAATCATATCGGTCCATCTTTCCTCAATAGATCTGTGTGCAGTAATGTTTAATAACTGGGACAGGCTTTCCTGCCAGATACTCAGATTCAATCCCCCGATAAGCCCGATTGTCATATTTTCATCCTTTCGCAGGTTATGTTCAAAAGAGACCTTAAAAGTGTTCATAGTAGTCTTATGGCCAAAGTTCCAATTGGTTGCCCCTTTATCAGGATCCACTACAAGATCGAAATCCCTGACTTCATTATTATTATCATTGCCATTATCATTTCCATTATCATTGCCATTGCCATTATCATTTCCACTGCCATTATCATTTCCACTGCCATTATCATTTCCACTGCCATTATCATTTCCACTGCCATTATCATTTCCATTATCCTCCGAATCGTAATAAAACTCGATCCAGGAGGCCGGGAAATTTCTGCTGGCATGTAAATCCAATCCCATATTCCAGAAACTGACAAATCCGTATCCGATATTCTCTTCTGTTTCATCCTCAGTAAGAAACAGGCCGGGAACTTTCCCTGACTGACTATGTGAACCGGACATATTAAACCATGACAACCCTATCCGGGTATCGTTTAAGGTATATCCAAAATCGAGTTTAAATGGCATTCTGACTCTGGGATTGGTAATAATTGAAGTATTTATATCACCATAATCTCTGCGGATATCCTGAAAAATACCAGCAGGCAGGGCATTCTCATCCACCCATGATACTTTATCGAAAAAAAGAATTTCCGCACCAAGGTTTTTACCTGCTTCACCAATAGTCAGATTAGGGAAATATTGAAGACTGAAATCTATGCCGATATTTTGTACACCATTATTAAATCCGGGATGGTCTAAATTTAATTTTTGACCGCTACTGGCATAACTACTGTTACATGTAATTATAATTACCAGAATTAATGACAATAACTTCATAAGTAAATATTTAAATTAAAAATTCAAAAATAAGGTAATTTTGAAATATTATAAACCTTTGATATGTCCATATTAATTAACAATCTTTTCTATTGACCGGCATTAGGATGATTTTATTAATAAAGAGATTCATACATAGCCTTTAGTGAAATTGACTTTGTCGATTTCACATGCAATAAATTGTTCTATTAGGAATATTGACCTGATGTGAAATTGACTTTGTCGATTTCACATGTAATAAATTGTTTCGTAAGAAATATTGACCT
>SLKJ01000059.1 GCA_007134675.1 Bacteroidales bacterium | reverse complement strand
TGAAACTTCAAAAAGTGTGTGTTATTTCATGTGTGAAGTTAAATAAAAACGCTGCATGTAATTAACACGCAGCGCTATCAGTTGTTTATGTTGTGACCCCGGAGGGATTCAAACCCCCGACCTTCAGAACCGGAATCTGACGTTCTATTCAACTGAACTACGGGGCCGGACTTAACCTCTTTCGGGTTGCGAATTTATAAATTTTTAAGCAAAGATTTTCTATTTTCGCAGATAATTAAATGCTCTATAAACACCTTACTGTTTAATAATGGATTATAAATTTTCAGATATTGAAAAGAAATGGCAGGAATACTGGGACAGGAATAACACCTTCAAAGTAACCGAGGATAAATCAAGGCCGAAGTACTATGTTCTTGATATGTTCCCATATCCATCGGGGGCGGGTCTTCACGTAGGACATCCTTTAGGTTATATTGCTTCAGATATCTACTCACGATATAAAAGGCTCAGGGGATTTAATGTTCTTCATCCAATGGGATTTGATGCATTCGGATTACCTGCAGAGCAATATGCAATACAGACTGGCCAGCATCCGGCCATAACAACTGAAAACAATATCCGAAGGTATCGTGAACAAATGGATAAAATCGGTTTCTGCTATGACTGGGACAGGGAGGTAAGAACATGTGATCCTGATTATTATAAATGGACCCAGTGGGTTTTCATAAAAATGTTCAACCACTGGTTCAATAAAAAAACAAACAAGGCCGAACCGATAGATATGCTTGTCGCTGAATTTGAAAAAAACGGCAATTCTGTTGTTGAGGCCTCACAAGATAACTGCCCTGATTTTACAGGTTCTCAATGGAGATCAATGACTGAAAAGGAACAACAGCTGATCCTGCTCAACTACAGGCTTGCCTACTATGCAGATACAATGGTTAACTGGTGCCCGGCACTGGGGACCGTGCTGGCAAATGACGAGGTAAAGGATGGTTATTCGGTAAGGGGCGGACATCCGGTAGAACAGAAAAAGATGAAGCAATGGCTGCTCAGGGTTTCCGCATATGCGGAGAGACTTTTAGATTCGCTTGATAAACTTGAATGGAGCGATTCGCTGAAGGAGATACAAAAAAACTGGATTGGCCGCTCAGTGGGTGCAGTGATGAACTTTAATGTTGAAAATACCGGAAATAAAAAAAATCATCACGCTGTAATAGAAGTTTTCACCACCCGCCCCGATACTGTTTTCGGATGTACATATATGGTCCTGGCACCTGAACATGAACTTATAGAGACAATTACACCTCCGGAATATAAGAGCCGGGTAAACACCTATGTTGAAGAAACCAGAAAGCGTACCGAACGCGAAAGATTAGCAGACACCAGAAATATTACGGGCCAGTTCACAGGTGCATATGCCATTCATCCCTTCAGCGGAAAAAAACTTCCGGTATGGATAAGTGATTATGTTCTCGCGGGATATGGAACCGGAGCCATAATGGCAGTTCCAGCCCATGACAGCAGGGATTACGATTTTGCGAAAAGTTTTAATCTTCCCATTTTAGAAGTGGTCAGCGGCGGGGATATCTCAAAGGGCTCCTATGACGCCAAAGAAGGAAAATTGATAAATTCAGATTTTCTCGACGGACTGGAGGTTGAAGATGCAATAGCAAGTACTGTCTCCGAGCTTGAAAAAAGGGGACTCGGCTACCGGAAAGTTAGTTACCGGCTCAGGGACGCCATATTCAGTCGTCAACGCTATTGGGGTGAACCGTTCCCGGTTTACTACAAGGAACAGGTACCCTATGTACTTGATGAAAAAGAACTCCCTCTTGTCCTTCCCGAAGTTGATGCCTACCTGCCAACCGAGAAGGGTGAACCACCTCTTGGCAGGGCAAAAAACTGGAATACCACCGAAGGTCATCCGCTGGAGATGAGCACAATGCCTGGTTTTGCCGGATCTTCGGCCTATTATCTGCGATATATGGATCCGCATAATGATAATGAACTGGTTTCGAAATACGCCAATGAATACTGGGAAAACGTTGACCTTTACATCGGGGGTACTGAACATGCAACAGGACACCTTATCTATTCAAGATTCTGGAACAAATTTCTGTATGATACAGGAATTGTCTGCAGGGATGAACCCTTCAAAAAATTGATTAATCAGGGGATGATCCAGGGGCGTTCAAATTTTGTTTACCGGATAAAAAACAGCAACAAATTTGTCAGTCTGGGACTAAAGGAGAATTATGATGTAACCCCTATTCATGTTGATGTAAACATTGTACAAAATGACATATTGAACATAGACCTTTTTCGTAAATGGAACCCTGAATATTCTAACGCAGAGTTTATTACTGAAGAAGATGGCACATACAGATGTGGGTATGCCATTGAAAAGATGTCCAAATCCCTCTACAATGTTGTAAATCCTGATGATATCATTGAACAATACGGAGCTGACACCCTGAGATTATATGAAATGTTTCTGGGCCCGCTTGAACAATCAAAGCCATGGGATACGAATGGAATAGAAGGAGTCCACAAATTCCTGAGAAAACTATGGAATCTTTTTCACAATTCAAAAAATGAACTTTCAATATCTGACGAGAAGCCTTCGGCTGCTGAATTAAAGATCCTCCACAAAACGATTAAAAAAATAGGAGAAGATATTGAAAGGTTTTCATTCAATACATCAGTAAGTGCATTTATGATATGTGTAAATGAATTAAGCACTCTCAGGTGCAATAAGAAAGAGATTCTGAAGAATCTGGTCATAATACTGTCTCCCTTCGCTCCCCATATTTCAGAAGAGTTATGGCACCTGCTGGGTAACAAAGACACAATAAGCAATGCGGAATACCCGGCATACGATTCAAAGTACCTTTCAGAAGATACCATCCTGTATCCGGTATCATTTAATGGTAAGACAAGGCTCAAAATTGATCTCCCGGCTGATTATGAAAGCAGTGAAATTGAAAAGGAAATCCTTAATAACGAAAATGTTTTGAAATACCTTAAAGGGGAGGTTCCTAAAAAAATAATTGTGGTCAGGGGCAGAATAATTAATATAGTAGTTTGATAATTAATGTAATCAGTGCACATGCGAAAATCAGACTTTCTTTTTATATTCATAATAAGCGCGATACTCCTGACAGCGGTACATTATTACAGCAACCACAATGTTTATAGCGATCCCCACTGTGAATCCGGACTGACTGGAAGTTTGGAAGAACCGGAGATATTACCGGTAATTCTCAACGAATATGGTATCCCGGCGGATTCTTTCTTAGTCATTGAAGGCAGGGTAAGAAGAAATCAGACTCTTTCTGCCATCCTCTCAGGATATAATACCAGTCCCCAAATCACACATCAGATAGCCGGCTTCTCAAGGGAAATCTTTAATGTAAGAAGAATACGTCCTGGTGACGGCTTCAAAGTCTTTATTTCCGATGACTCCCTCAGCATGCCCCATTATTTTGTCTATGAGCCTAATCCGGTTGAATTCGTGAAAATCCGCCTTTATGATACTATCCATATAGAAAGAAAAACCAGGGAATTGCAGCAGGTCTTGAAAGGAGTATCCGGATCGGTAAGCTCATCTCTGTGGAATGCATTCAGGGAAACTGATGCTTCACCAGTACTGGCGATTGAACTGTCTGAAATATACGCCTGGAGCATAGATTTTTTTGGTCTTCGTGAAGGGGACTCATTCAGGGCACTATATTATGAGAATTATGTTGACACCATTTCTGTAGGTATAGACAGGGTTAAAGCATCATGGTTCAGACATATGGGGAGGGAGTTTTATGCAATCCCTTTTGAACAGGACAGCGTACTAAGTTTTTTTGATCAGGATGGGAACAGCCTGCGGCGCACATTCCTTAAAGCCCCGCTTCGTTATTCCAGGATCAGTTCGGGGTTTTCCCATTCAAGGATGCATCCGATATTAAGAGTCCGCCGGCCCCACCATGGAGTGGATTATGCAGCCCCGGTAGGAACACCGGTTTATGCAATCGGTGACGGAAGGGTTATTGAAACTTCATATTCGGCAGGTGCGGGAAGAATGGTAAAAATAAGGCATAACAGTGTATATACTTCTGCATACCTTCACCTTAGAAATTTCGAGCCGGGGATAAAACAGGACGTATGGGTCCGGCAGGGGGATGTAATTGGATATGTAGGCACCACCGGTATGTCAACCGGACCGCATCTGGATTTCAGGGTATGGAGAAACGGGCATCCGGTTGATCCGCTAAGAATAGAGTCCCCCCCGGTTGAACCAATAAAAGAGGAAAACATGGAAGCATTCAACCGGGCGAAGATGAAATGGATCGAAAGGCTTAACAGGCTATGAGCTGATATCCAACAACTTCTCAATTACTCTCGGATACCAGTAATGTTCAAGCTTATGTATTCTGGAGGCCAGTGTCTGTGGTGTGTCATGGGGTTTAACCTCACAGGTATGCTGAGATATTATGTTACCTTTATCATACTCCTCATTCACCATATGAATTGTAATTCCTGAAAACCGGTCTCCGGATGAAATAACCGCCTCATGAACCCGAATCCCATACATACCTTTGCCTCCGTATTTTGGCAGAAGCGCCGGATGAATATTCACAATTCTGTCCGGAAACGTCTTGATTATTTTATCCGGTATCTTAAGCAAAAATCCGGCAAGAACAATGAAATGAATATCATAATCAAGCAGAAAATTCAGAACCTTTTCAGAGTTTTCAAGATCATCCCGGGTAAAAACCAAACTATCTATACCTTCATTTGCAGCCCGACCCAGCACCATAGCTCCGGGACGGTTGCATAGAAGCAGTCTCACTCTGATATATTCATGACCTGAAAAATAATTAACGATCGACTTGAAATTGGTGCCTGACCCTGATGCAAATACCGCAATATTTATCACAAATAATTAATTACAATTTCTTAAAAAAAGGCACTTATCACGTGATATCACTTAACCAGAAATTCGTTTGCAATACAAATTAGTCCGTAATATAAATTCGTTCGAATACTAATATGATAATTATCTATAAATTAACGCCTACTTACCTTAATCGGTCAAAAAAGGATAAAAAATGTTTGATAATATTGTCAGAATATCTTTCTTTGCAAAGTTAAAATTTATTACTAATTAAATCTTAAAGTTATGTCAGACATTGCATCAAGAGTAAAAGCGATCATTGTTGATAAGCTTGGCGTTGATGAAAGTGAAGTTACCCCTGAAGCTAGCTTTACTAACGATTTGGGTGCAGACTCCC
>SLKJ01000018.1 GCA_007134675.1 Bacteroidales bacterium | reverse complement strand
TTTTGTATGAGGTGGCGCATCCCCCAGGCGATACCTGCCAGTCCGTTTTCAAAATCAGGAGTGATCTGTTGCCGGTTGACAGCCTGGTATATCTGATCCAGTAGCGTTTCGGCAAATTCCTGATGCTCGTCATTGCCGGTTGTCTGTGCGAGCCTGAAAAAGAATATTGATACACCCAACTTGCCGTGAAGCAATCCGTTGTTATTACTTTCAGGGGTGTTTTGCATTAATAGACGGGAAATATAATCCAGAGTGTTTTGAATTGGCCTCATCACGAACCTCCCGGTTGCCGACGGTTTGTATTACAACTTTGATACATTTGCATGATTACGGATTGAAATTTGTCGAAATTCAAAACAAAAATCAGTATTTATAAAAATTCAGGAAATTATTCAGTAAGTAATTCAGGAGATTATTCAGTATGAAACTCAGGAAAATATTCAGTAAGTAATTCAGTTTTTTTATTTCGATAATATTTATGAATGCAGGGTAACAGTAAATGATGAAACGTAACCCATAAATTACCTTCTTGTATGGAAGAAGTGATAGTAACGTATCTGAAGACACTGAAAATCCCTGTTTCGCCGTCCGGCTGCCGGAAGCTGATCCGGTCACACCCGGAATATCCGTCGTTGTTGAGTATTTCGGATACATTGCAGCGGCTGGGCATTCCTCATCAGACGGCGAGACTTTCCATACAGAAGGTAAAAGAGGTAGCGTTTCCATATCTTTTGCAACCGGATAAAGGCGGGGCGTTGAGGCTCGTCCGGGGGGAATCGGATCTGAATAGGGCTGCCTCATCCGTTGATGAGATATCTGAATGGGTGATTCTTCAGGCAGAGACGACCGATAACATTATCGATCAGCGAGCCCGGAAAGCGTATAAACAATTCCAACTTACAACGGGCTACCAGGTGGTGTTTTTAATCTCTGTGGTGGGATTACTGGCTGTTGGATGGGGGCAAGTGTTTTCCTGGTACTACAGCTTGCTCCTTGTCACGGCACTCGCAGGTGCGATAATCGGCTATATTCTGTTTAGCAAAGAGGTGGGAGTCAACTATGAAGCGGTGGAGGCTTTTTGCGGAAAAAGTCCTAAATCCAATTGCGACCGGATACTGAAATCAGAGGATGCACAACTTCCGGGCGGATTGACACTTTCGGATGTGGTAGCCGGCTATTTTACTTTCCAGTTGATGATGTTGGGGTTGCTGGTACCGTTTGCCGAAGTAAGTGCTTCTTGGTTGTTAGCTTTATCTGCACTTAGCATATTGGCGCTGCCTGCCGTTTTGTTCTCACTGTATGTCCAGGCGGTTAAAATAAAAGTATGGTGTCGACTGTGTCTTCTTGTGGACGGGATATTGGTCGCACAGGCCGCCCTGTTTGCAGCCATGTACAGCGGTGGAGTGTTATTATGGAACTCCATTAGTATACCGGTTGTAGTTGCTTCCGGCTTGTTGCTTTTCGCGGCAGGCTCCTCGCTCTATTTACTGAAACAATACATGGAGCAAGCCGCTGCTTCCGAACAGGCCGAGCTGACGGCTAAACGGGTTAAGTATCGTCCGGAGGTTTTCCTGCAGTTACTGCATCAGAGTAAGAAGGTTGATGATACTCTGTTACGGGATGAATTGATCATCGGCAACCGGCAGGCTCCTGTTACCGTACTCATGGTTGCAAGTCTGGGATGCGGCCCATGCCGGGAAGGGTTTGAACGAGGTGTTGAATTGGTAAAAGCTTATCCGGATTTGGTTAAGCTTGCTGTTCGTTTCAAACCGGATACTCCGACAAATGGAAACGGCGTGAAAGATCATTCGGATCCTGAAACACCCTGGAGTGCTACGATGCAATATTGGCTGCAATATATTGCTGGAAAAGACAAGGAGACGCAACTCACGGAGAGTCTGATCAGCGATTGGTACTCAATGATGAATCTTGATGAATTTTTGAAACGCTACGAAGTAAACAACAACAGTTCTCGAAATAACATTAAAGAGCTGGAAAGGGTTTATGCATTATGGTTCGAAGAAAACGGGGAAATCAGTAAAACTCCCACGTTTTTTATCAATGGTTATGAACTGCCGAAGAATTACAGGTTCGAGGAGGTCATGATTTTGCTACCATCGTTGATAGTCGAGAGCAAGCAATTTGAAGATGGAAATAATTGGTCATGCCGGCAGGATGTCGTGTTATGAGAATTGTCAAGCAATCAGAATTTGCATGAAAGTCATGCATTGGGGATATCTGATGGACATCCCATAGCAGATGAAGTCCATCAAAAGAAATAGCAACTTTAAAAAATGGAGTTGATCATGAAAAAGAAAAAGCTCAAATTGATGAATATCAAAGAAGATCAGGAGCTCAGCCGTTATGATTTGAAGAGTATCATGGCGGGGAGTTATGGTGGTGGTTGCGATAATTGCGCAGGTTGCTATCGTAGTGAATTACATCCTTCAGGGTGTATTGAATTTTATTGTCATGATGGACTGTATTGTTTAGATAAAGATAGTACGTGTTGTTTAACACCCGCATAGTCCACTTATTATGTACCAGTCAGTGCACTAATTGACGGACGAGTCGGATATGCTGTCCTCCGTTGGTTTGTTGTTTTAAGACTCCTACCGGTATCTGTTGACCCAGCGACTGATGCCGTCGTTTGTTCATATTAATAACTCAACTTTCGGAGTTCAGCATAATCCTTTCCTGTTCATTTGAAAAGGCATGTAACCATGGGTGAGTCTGGTAAAACCTGCCAACCAGCTCTATCACCTGTTCTAATAAATACCCCTGCCCATTACGTGCAATCAACTGCAGAACATCCAGTAAACCAGCTGAATGCACCCATGGACAGTGAGCATTTGTAATTCGCGGACATAGGCATGTAATAACCCGGGTATTCTCCGCTCATCACTGTCCTGTCGCCGGTATTACTCCAACATCATATATCGCAGAAAAACGATACTTGTGTGAGCAATCTGGGCGGCTGTAGCTGCGCATCTGAAACTCACGGGCCAGTCCCAGATGCTGCTTGGCCTGTTTAAAGAACTTATGGAAAGTAAAAGATTATGCAAAGTAATACTGCAAAACTTCGCTCAGGCTCCTTTAAGTGGTCAAGTCACAAATTCTGTGTAAAAACATAATCGCTTAAGCGATAAAACTTCAAATTTTTCTTGGCCCTGATAACAAATTATCCACCCTGCCGGTGAAATGTTGAACAGTCGTTTGTAGTCTATGTATCCCCGGTCCATGATGTAGATAGCCCCGGGCTGAATGGCTATGTTATCCAGGATGTTCACACCATGCACCCGCCCGTCAGTAATATGAATGAATACGGGTATAAATCTCTAAATTCTCCATTGTTATTTAAAGCTGCCGGATAGGCCATCGTTGAGTTGCGTCCGGAGGGGCTTGTCCTCGGGATGGCAGCCCGTCCTGTTTTCGAAAAAAATATCAGAGAAATAACGGTATCCCTGCAGCTCGGTGACAAATCCTTTTTTACACCGACGGACTTCCGGAGGCGCGCAATGCGTTCAAAGAGCAATACGGTGATTAACGGTTACGCCATCTATTTGAGTTGTACGGATCACTCAATGCCACCACGGTTGTAGAAAAAATCCGGTCGGCTATTGAGGGTTTCAAAAATGGGAAAACACTGGATGATTACATTATCTTTACCTGTGTGCATATCCGTCATGACTCCCCCGTACCGCATTCAGGCGCTTCTACTTAAATATTATCCAATGGTTCACAAAATGCCGGTGGCGGTTTCATTCATATGGGCGCTATAGATTTTACGTCCCGCTATCATTTTGCCAACGGGGTAAAATGATACCATTGAATCATGCCATTGAGTTCCGGAGGCTTATCAATTGCAATTCAATTCATGCTCGATCTCGTGTTCTGCCGGTGAACGGAAATCTCCGAAAAGGGCATTTCCAAATGCGTCACATGCTGCAGAGACATTATCGAGGCCTTTATAGGCCTGTCCCAGCTCAAAATAGATTCTTGCGAGATCCGACTGACCTCCATTCTCCAGTTCCAATGCCCGCTGAGCACTCTCCAGCGCATTGCTGTGTCTTTCAAGATAGTTATAAGCTTCTGCAAACCGGTAGTGTAGGCTGAGGCTTTCACCATATTCTGCCGCACGGTTCAGTATATCCAGCGCCCGGTTGTAGTTTTCCTCTTCGATAAATTCAGAGGCACGAAAAACAAGATAATCCCTGGCGGCACGCTGACTGCGTTCCACGTTTTCCGGGTCACCGGCTTCCCTGGCAAGATCAATGGAGGTATCGAAATGTTCGAGAGCCGTATCAAGATCTCCCATCCGACGGTAGGTAAGTCCTTTTTGGTAATAGGCGCTTACATAAGCCGGATTCAGTTCAAGCGATTTTCTGTACTGTTCCAGTGCTTCTTGGTTTTGTTGATCCCGGTAATATTGGTTGCCGAGATTCAAATAAAGAATGGGCAAATTTCCGCGGACAGTGCTCAGGGTCTGGTCATCGTTGTATTTCTCTGCATAATCAATGGTCACCTGGAATGCGTCAGTGGCTTCTTCCAGTTTCCTCTCGCGTGTCAGTTGTGCCGCATGCATAAAAGCAAGTCTCGGGATCTGTCCAGCGGCTCTTTCGCGAATATCGTCGGCTTCCGTACCGACCTGTTCGGCCAATTCAATGGTTTTCTCGAATATTTCAATGGCTGCCAGATAATCTCTGTCTTCGTTATACAGAGTAAATCCTTCATTAAACAAGGCAATAACATCTTCTCTTGACTGTGACTCCGAGGTGTCAACAAGAAGGAATATCAGCAACAATGTAAGAGCACTTTTCACAATTTTCATGACGTTCTATTAAATTCTCATTCGGTTTGTTGTGATTAAATCAAGAACAATAAACGAATCGGCAACACGGTTCGTATTCTGTATACGATTGTATAAGGTGACATGTTACTATTTTTAGTTAAACAAAAAAATAGTGTGACACAAATTCATTTAAAATTTTAAAAATAGGACGTAAATTATTGTTTTGATAGAAGTAATAAATAACAGAAGCCGCTTCAGCCGGATCATCCGTAATTTGAAAGAGATCCTATATATTCGGGATCGATTGTTTTTTTCTTCAATCAAGGTGTTTTTCAACCAATTGATCAGGCCGTCCCAGTAGTCCTGTTATCTACATCTGAAAGTATGGCATCGGCATCGGCTTCAACGAAGTCATTTTGTATGAGGTGGCGCATCCCCCAGGCGATACCTGCCAGTCCGTTTTCAAAATCAGGAGTGATCTGTTGCCGGTTGACAGCCTGGTATATCTGATCCAGTAGCGTTTCGGCAAATTCCT
>SLKJ01000009.1 GCA_007134675.1 Bacteroidales bacterium | reverse complement strand
CATTCCGAACAGAGAAGTTAAGCCCATTAGCGCCGATGGTACTGCGAAAGCGGGAGAGTAGGTCGTTGCCTTATCCTTTTAAAATGATCCCGGACCCTTCAGAAGATGATCCGGGATTTTTTTTGAGCAGCTCATTCAACCTGGTATTTTGCAGAAATTGGCATATTTATCACCGTATTTAACTACTTTTGGGGTTATTTGGATATACAATTATATTAGGTTTTAACTGTTTATGTTATACCGGGATTTTTTGGAACCGGTGCTTTCGGATCTTTTTTCCAGGATCAATAAATACTAGATTATTGTTTAAAATATTTCTGATACTGCTCCTTTTAGCTGTTTGCATGAAAATATCTGCTGCCGGAACTGATGAGCCCGAAATCATACGGGCATGGCAGTTACACAATATGCACACAGAAAAGCATAGAGTTGTGATAGATACAATGATCAACTCCTTTCATATACACAACCCTCTTTTCAGGAAGGGGATATCATATTCCTATCTTGGAAATGCAGGGCTTGCTGCTATGTCTAATTTTTTTTCAGAAAGGGATGGCCATGCTGATTTCTTTTTTATCGACCCTTTCACGTTTTATCTTAACCGTTCCACAGAGACCAAGTACTACAACACAAGAAGACCGTTTTCTCTGGTTGATTTTTCGAGCGGCGGACCAAGGGGTAAGAATGAAAAGATGCTTAATTTACTCCACACACAGAATGTAAATCCCGATTTTAACCTGGGATTCAGGTATTTTAATATTAATTCTGATGGCCAGTATCAGAACCAGCAGGCAGTAACAAATGCCATATCATTGTTTTCCAGCTATGTGATTGACAATTATCAACTGCACGCCAGCATCAACCTCAATTCCGCACGTGTTTTTGAAAATGGAGGTCTTCAGGATGATGCAAGTCTGCGTAACCCTGACTTTGAGACTGAAGATCATGATGTCCGTCTTCAGGATGCCCGAAACCAGGTACGCAATAACGGTATTTTTATTTCGCAATCGTGGTATCCATTTATGTACGCGGACTATGATACGATTGCACGACCAATTCCCTCATGGCTGGAGAGTTTCCGGGTATATCATGTTTTACAGTATGACAGGTTCAGCAGAACATACCGGGATAATATTCCTTTGTCAGGATTTTATCCGGAGGTGCTTATTGATAATACACAAACTTTTGATTCAGTCTTCTACCGCAGTCTCACAAACAAACTGATGGTTGACCTTCCCGGTTTCAGCAGGGGTATTGTAAGTTTCAATGCCAGAGGAGGGTTAAATAACGAAATGATCAAAGGAAACTACAATATCAGGAATGACACAACATTCATATACGATGGCCCGCCTCCCGGTGATTTTTCATTTGCTGAACCTACCGACACCTTAGTAAGAGAAAGGAACAATCATCGGTACGTCAGCACAGCAATGATTGCATCTGCCAGGGGCGGGATAGGCGATGTTTTCAGTATATGGGGCGAAGGAAGCTTATTCTTTCAGGGTCGGAGGGCCGGCGATTACAACCTTGAGGCAGGTATAAGTTTTGATTTTTTTGAAGGGAAGAACCAATCTGTGATTGAAGCTTCTATCAGACAGAGAGAGTCAACACCTTCTGTTTTCCTGAATTCTTTTTCATCAAATCATTTCAGATGGCAGAATGATTTCCGGCGAACCGGTTTCAGTACACTGAAGGGGGCAATTAAAATGCCTGAACGGAACTTTGATATTTCTACAGAGTTCAGCCTGGTTAATAATTACATATACTTTGACAGCACTGCAAATCCGAATCAATACACTGATGTCTTTCCCGTACTTTCCGTTTCTCTGAAAAAGGGCTTTAATCTGTGGAGATTTTATTTCAAAAATATAATCAATTATCAGGTTCCCGGAAAAGATGATATTCTTCCTCTGCCTGCACTGAGTGTATATCATTCAACCTGGTTTGAACAATCATTTATTCGCGGTATTCTTAATATGCAGATAGGATTTGATATTTATTACAGTACTTCATATAAGGGATATGCCTACCAGCCGGCTATTTCTCAATTTCATCTCCAGAATGAGAGAATGCTGGGCAACTATCCGTTCGTTGATGTTTTTATAAATTTCAAGCATAAAAGAGCCAGGATATTTTTTAAGAGTGAGCATTTAAATTCAGGATATCTCGACCCGGAATATTTTACTGTGTTGAACTATCCCAGGAATGAGCGGATGTTTAAATTCGGGGTTTCCTGGTCATTCTATAACTGATTCTGATGATCAGCCGAATATCATTTTTCTGTATTTTAACAAAAAAATTGTATATTCGTATAGAATTAACATGTTAAAGCCTTGGAGATAAGAAACAGATATCATATTTCTTCATGGATGTTTCTTTTTCTGATTGCCTTATCAATCCATTCCTGTGGTGAAACCTCTGAAAAACAAGAGGATGTGTCAATTCCTCATTACCTCGAAAAAGGCGGGATAACAGCCATCACCGATTACAATTCAATTAATTATTTTATTTACAGGGGGGAGCCCATGGGCTACCAGTATGAACTTCTCAATCTGCTTGCCGAACATCTTGGTGTAAGACTGGAAGTGGTTGTAAATAATAGCATTGATGAAAGTTTTAAATGCCTTCTTAATAATAATTGCGATCTTATTGCCATCAATCTGACCGTGACACGCGAGAGAGGCAGAATAGTCGATTTCACAGAGCCACACAGCCAGACGCGGCAGGTCCTGGTACAACGAAAACCAGAGAACTGGCGGTATATGACCAGAAGTGAGCTGGACACCCACATTATCACCGGTCCTCTGGAACTGGCAGGCAAAACAGTTTATGTGCAAAGCCATTCTGCATATGCTTCGCGGCTCAGAAACCTGATGGAGGAGATCGGTGATACAATTATCATAAAAGAAGTTGATCAGGTAGCCGAGCAGCTTATAACCATGGTGGCCAAGGGAAAAATTGACTATACCGTAAGCGATGAGAATGTTGCAATGGTTAACCAGACCTATTTTGATAATCTTGATATAGGAACAGCCATCAGCTTCTCTCAGAATCTGGCATGGGCAGTAAGAAAAGGAGACCATCATCTGCGTGATTCCGTCAACAGATGGTTAAGGGACTTCAGATCTACGGTTGAGTTCCGGCTGCTGTATGCAAAATATTTCCGGAATCAGCGATCGGCAAGGATAGTTCAAAGTGATTTTTATGTTCTTGCCAGTGGCAGGATATCTCCCTATGATGAGCTGATCAGGAAATACAGCAAGGAGATTGACTGGGACTGGCGGTTGCTGGCTTCTATGATTTATCAGGAATCGAGGTTTTTACCTGATGCCAACAGCTGGGCCGGTGCAAGCGGATTGATGCAATTGATGCCAAACACAGCCAGACGATTCGGGGTAGGGGATATTACAGATCCTGAAGAAAATATCAGGGCAGGGGTCCGTTATATTGCCTGGCTTGATGAGATACTCAGGGATCGTATCCCCGAAAGGGAAGAGAGGATAAAATTCATTCTTGCATCATATAATGTGGGATTGGGGCATATACTTGATGCGAGGGCACTGGCAAGAAAACACGGCAAAGATCCGGACCGGTGGACAGATAATGTTGATTATTATATCCTCAATAAATCAAATCCCGATTATTTTCTTGATCCGGTTGTCAGGCATGGGTATGCTCGGGGATATGAACCTTACAGGTATGTGGGTGAAATACTTAACAGATATGAGCACTACAGGAACATTGTTACTGAATAGCCCTGTAAGCATCTGACACTATTTCTTTAAACTCTGAAAGTATCATAGCCGTGGCGCCCCAGATGAATTCATTCCGGATTTCGAAACCAGGAGCATTAATGGAAATACCATTTACAGAGAGCTTCTTTTCTGTTCTAAGAGAGTTGTCTGTAAGCCTTTTCAGAGATATCTGGATCAGGTATTTCACCTCGACCGGGTCGATAAGGAAATCAGGCTGCCTGTCTGTATAGCCCACCACGGGTAAAACCTCAATATTACTTACATCAATATACAACGGGGTGAGTGTTCCCAGTACAGATATCAGGTCCGGATCTAATCCTGTCTCTTCGGCAGCTTCCCTTAGTGCAGTTTCTATCTGCGAGATGTCCGATTTTTCTGTTTTGCCACCCGGAAAACTGATCTGGCCGCTGTGGGGGCCAGGGTACTCTGATCTTTTTATAAGGATAGTAGATAAATCTCCCTTTCGGGGAAATAAAAGGATCAGCACTCCGGCTTTGTCTGCACCCCGTGAGGGATTGATCTCAGGCGTTCTTTTAGCTGCCATCCTGTTTTGCGAAATACTGCCTGGCAGTTTTTGCTTAAGCCTGTTTTTCAGGTATTTAATAAAGGTGGGGTTCATTCGCCGGTTAATATCGATTCATCAGTCAATTTACTTACAGACGGATTAAAAATTCTTTATACAGTTTATATTTATTATGCCTCAGTTCAGTCAAACCTGATCGTTTTGTCCGGATCTATCCTGCCTATTATGTATGATGGTACAATAAGCATTGCGATAGTAATGATCATCGTACCTGCATTAAGAAGCAGCAGATGAGGAACTCTCAGATTAACAGGTACAGTGGAAATGAAATATGATGCCTGATCAAGCTTAAGAATCCCGGTATATTGCTGAACCAGGGCAAGTCCAATACCGATTAGATTCCCCCAGAAAAGCCCTCTTGCGATCAGGAAAGCGGACTGGTACAGGAATATCTTTCTTAGTCTGCTGTTTTGAAGTCCCATTGCCTTCAGTATGCCGATCATTCCGGTACGCTCCAGAATTAATATAAGCAGACCTGAAACCATATTAAAACCTGCAACTAATAACATAAGCGTGAGTATTACCCAAACATTCATGTCCAGCAGCTCAAGCCAGTCAAAGAACTGGGGATATTTGTCCCTGATGCTGACTACCCTTAGGCGTGACATGTCTTCGGTAAATATATAACCTGCCAGCTCATTAACCTGCGCGGTAACCCTGTCAAGATTGTCATAATCTTTCAATAATATTTCAAAACCGGAGACCTGATCCTCTTCCCAGTCATTCAGACGCTGAATATGCCTTATATCTGCAAGAACAAAAATTTTATCCAGCTCCTCCAGTCCGGTATCATATATTCCGGATACGGTAAATCTTCTTGCCCGGGGTGGATCCTGAACAAAATACATCGCAAAGTCATCCCCAACATTGAGTCTCAGCAAAGATGCAATGGTGCCGGAAATAACTGCTTCATTGCTAGCTACGGTGTCAGGCAGATTGATCCTGGACCCTTCAATCATGTTCTGCTCAAAAAAAGACCAGTCAAAACTGCCGTCAATGCCTTTCAGCACAACTCCCTGTATATCTTCACGGGTTCTTATAATT
>SLKJ01000098.1 GCA_007134675.1 Bacteroidales bacterium | reverse complement strand
CTTTTATTTCTAATTCTTATGCTACATCTTAGCGAATCTAATTTCCGAGGAACCGGATGCGGGAAAGCCGCTCGTCCGGGACTGTGGGGGAGCGGGGAGGTAACGAACCGCTCTACCCGGAGCCTTCGGCAGACATAATAACATGAATTCTGCATCTTACAATAATTGCTAAACGAACCCATAATTGCATGTGAGATCGACGAAGTCAAAATATTGTTATGGTAAGGTCCATAAGACCAATGATTTAATTTAAATATTTACTTATGAATAATTGGAAAAACAAGATTGTTGTACCACTTGATTTTCATGAGCAATCAATGATTGCTCTGGAGCAGACCAGAAATATTGCAAAGTTTATGAAAGCTGAAATTATCATATTGTATATAATTGAAGCAACAGATGTAATTTCTTCGATGTTTCGCAAAGAAGATCAGGAAAAGAAGATTTACCAGGAAGTAAAAAGAAGACTTGAAGAACTTGCGACATCAACCTCAGAAAAATTAGGGGTCCCCGTTTCAGTTCGAATTGAAAAAGGCAAGGTCCATGATCAGATCCTTCGCGTATCAGAAGAAGTCAGGGCACGGTTCATTATTATGGGAAAAAACGATGCTGACGAAGGATTTAAAAGGTTCATAGGCCAAAATACAAGTCATGTGATAGCAAACGCTGATTGTCCGGTAATAACCATAAAAGGCAAGGAGCATAAGCTGGGCGTGAAAAACATTGTGCTTCCGCTTGACCTTACAAAAAAAACCCGTGAAAAGGTCTTCAATGCAGTATCTTTCGGACTCCATCTTAACTCCACAATATGGATGGTATCGGTTCTTACGGGTGGTGTAAGTATTACCCAAAGCCGGATTTATGCAAAAATGAAGAAGGCAAAAAGCATGATTGAAGAAAATGGTGTTCCCTGCAACATCAAGCTTTTCAAAAAAACTGAGAAGCCCGACTATGAGGTTATTATTAACTATGCCCTTGATATAGATGCTGACCTGATAATGATAATGACACATCAGGAATCTGATTTCAGAGATCACTATATAGGAAAATTTGCGCATGAAATTATAAACAGGTCAGATATACCGGTAATGACCATGATACCGAGTGACCCGAAAAAAGGTAAAAAACTGGTCAGGACATTTGTGGATCCTTTCGGAATTTTCGGCAACAGAAATAAATCCTCAAAATGACTGATGCAAGGCAAAAGAAGCTGAAAAGGTATAACCGAATCAGTCAACAACTCTCAGAACTGCTACCAGAAACAGATGACAGGGCGGCACGCATGGCTACTGTTAATGCCATCCTCCATCATAAGATGGATGGATTTTTATCCTGTAAGGGATGATAAAGGTAAATTGGTTGCAGTACTGGATGTGGACAGCGACCGATATTCCCATTTCGATGATGTTGATGCTGCCTGGCTCGAGAATATTGTTAAAATGATTTGTGTCAATCAATATTTGTAATTACCAGGAAATATTGTGATATTTATGGTAAATAACCCCCTGAAATATTATACCCGGTAAGCCGCGAGCCGGTTAAAAATTATTAAGCATGACTACATCTTTCTTTATCACCTTAAAAAACCGTCTACTAGGGTTTTATGCCCTGCTTCCTGTTTTTATTATTTTCCATTGTTCCAGTTTGCTGGCTGATACCGGTCAAACCCTGCCTCCCCCCGTATTTTCGCATACAAGCGGGTTTTATTCTGATCCATTCGGCTTATTGCTGGCTACAAGCGTTTCCGGAGCGGAAATTTATTATACCCTTGACGGCTCCGAGCCTGATCCGGACAACCTTAACGGCTCCACCTTCAGGTACAAGAACGAATGGGCACATCTGGCCAATAGTTCTTTCGGACCTTTTCTTTATTGTACATATAAAACCAAAGCTTACAGCTCATTTATAGCCATCGACGATAGGCAAAATGATTCTGACAGAGTTACCAATAAAGCCTCATCATTTCATAATCCTCCCTATTATTTTCCTGAACAACCTGTTTTCAAAGGAACTGTTGTCAGGTCAATTACAGCAAAATCAGGTTATAATTCAAGCCCGGTTGTAACACATACCTATTTTATTTCTGATCGTTCACGGTACAATCTTCCAATAATAGCAATCACTGCTCCCGAGAAGCATCTTTTTGATTATGACACCGGTATTAATACTCCCGGAGCCATTTTTAAAGAATGGCGTGAGAATAACCCTGATGTAAGGGCTGTAGGTAGCAGCAATGCAAATTACCGACAAAGAGGCATCGATTGGGAGCGTCCTGCGAACTTTACATTCTGGGATGAAGGCGCAGTCGTACCGGCATTAAATCAGGATATAGGAATCCGTATTCACGGAGGTGCCAGCAGGGCCCGCCCGGCAAAATCGCTCCGCCTTTATGCAAGAAGCCAGTATGGAAAATCAACACTGGCATTTCCCTTTTTCCCGGAAGAGGATTATGAAGAGTACAAAAGACTCATTCTTAGAAATTCGGGTAATGACTTTAGAAATACTATGTTTAGGGATGCCCTTATCCAGAGAGTCTGCCGGGAACTGAACTTTGATACCCAGGCCTACCGGCCGGCAATCATTTTCCTTAACGGCGAGTACTGGGGTATTCTCAATATCAGAGAGCGTTATGACAAGCATTATATTAACAGGGTCTATGGCGTTGATAAGGAAGAGATTGATCTACTAACCTGGAGATGGGCAGTTAAGGAAGGGGATAATATTCATTATCAGGAAACTTTAAGTTATATTGAAGAACATGGGTTACATGACGACCAGCATTATGAATATATCCAAACAAGGATAGATACCGAGAATTTCATTGATTACCAGATTGCCAATATTTACTCGGCAAATACCGACTGGCCCGGAAACAATATTGACTTCTGGCGAAAGCGTGCTGATTACCAGTCCGATACAGCTCACGGTCATGACGGCAGATGGCGGTGGATGGCATTTGATATGGATTTCGGGTTCGGCATTAATGGAAGACCTCCTGGCCAAAACGTGATTGAATTTGCCACAATGGCCGGAGGGACTGGCTGGCCGAACCCTGACTGGTCCACCTTCCTTCTTCGCAGCTTTCTGGAGAATGAGAGGTTTAGGGCTGATTTTGTAAACCGGTTTGCGGGTCTTATTAATACTTCCTTTAAGCCGGAGAGAATCGTCGCCCTTATAGATGAATTTCAGCAGGCAATTGAGCCCGATTTCCCTGATCATATTGCTCGATGGAAGGAACCATATAGTATGGCCGTGTGGAATAACACTGAGGTAAGTACGATGCGCAATTATGTGATCAACAGACCCGGTCACCAGTGGGGCCACCTGATGGAGTATTTCGATCTTGATACTGTCTCCGTCACCCTTGATGTCTCCTCCTCCCAACAGGGCTATATCAGGATAAATGACATCGATATTGCCCCTTCCACTCCAGGCGTTTCCGAAGATTCCTATCCGTGGACGGGGACTTATTTCAGTGACGTCCCGGTAACCCTGGAGGCAGTGCCACTGAAGGGCTATCGATTCAGCCACTGGGAAGGTGCAGGGCATGCCGGTACTACATCCTTTACTGCCAACCCTTCGGAAGTCACTACGATCACTGCCCATTTTAAGTCTGCTCCAAATAAGGATATTATCCATCTCTGGCACTTCAGTGACTTGCCTGACGATGACTCTATACAGGTTGCAGCCACCGATTATTCAGCCGGTGAACCCGGTACGATAACCTATCCCGGTGAAGGGGCCGGCTATATGGACAGAGTGACCGATGGCACCGAGATTAACCTGCAGCAGGGTACTGAACCACTATATGCACTCAGAGTAAGGAATCCTTCCGACACCCGGGCAATGGTATTTTCTGTTCCTTCTTCCGGGTTTGAAAACCTGGAGCTCTCTTTTGCCACCAGAAGAACACCCAACGGGGCGTGGAATCAGACAATCCATGTATCGGCAAACGGTGGGGAAAGCTGGAACCAGGTGGGAGAAACCTATGTGGTTGGAGAAAACTGGCAGAGTATATCGGCCGATCTCTCAGAATTTACCCTGCTGAACGATAACCCTGACATGAAGATCAAAATACTCTTTGGAGGAGAACCTGCCTCAGGGGAATCAGGCAATAACCGTTTTGATAATATAACTCTTTCAGGAGAATTCCTTTATGAGCGCACCTCATACTACAACAAGCCCGGCGCTCCGCTTAATGAAACAACATCATGGGGAAGCGAGCCGGACGGCTCGGGCCAGTCCCCGGATTCGTTTGAAGAACCAGGAGTAATGTATTTTATTCAAAACGGGGATGAACTGTCTATTTCCGGGAACTGGGCGGTTTCGGGGATGCTTTCACAGGTGGTGCTCGGCGATGGCAGCGAACCGGTTACCTTTACCATTCCTTCCGGCTTTTCTCTGGCCGGCAATATGGATATTGAAAACAAAGCAACTCTAGTGCTGCAAAGTACCGCAATTCCTGAATTGGGCATGGTTTCCCCTCTTTCCATGGTAGTTTTTGAACAGGATGAAATGGTAATTGTCCCCGCCCGTGTCTGGGGTAGCCTGCACTTAAGCGGCACAGAGAAGGTTTTATCAGGAAATTACCTGGTAAAGGGAAGCTTCACAGCAGAGGATACCGGGCTCTCGTTTGCCGGTCCCACCTCGCTAACTCTGAAAGGGGATATGAGCTATCTGGGAAATGTTACCACCCAATACCCGGAAAACGTTAACATACTTGCAACAGAAACCGGCAACCAGCTGTTTATGGCAGAGGAAGGGAACAGGATCGAAGCCTGGAACTTCTATATTGAAAAAACCGGGGGCTCCTTTACTATGGCTTCCAATATATATGCAAAAAACAACCTGAGGCTCGATATTTTTGACCAGGCCTCATTCAGTGACAATGGCCATATACTGCAACTTGGAGATGATCTGCGAGTCAGGGGGGATAAGAATAACTTCGATCTCTCAGGCACGGTACTTCTTGCCGCCTCAGGCGGGACAAATGATATGGAAATAATCGGTGTTCCATTGAACAATCTGGTAATTGATGTGGAAGGAGATGCCAGGGTCGATTTCAATGATGCTGCCCCCGAAATAGTAATTAACAATGACCTGACAATCAGGAGCCGCTCCTCAAGGCCGGTCAGATTAAGGGACAAACGGTTCAGCATAAAGGGAAACCTGATGCTGGATGTTGAGGAACCCGAACAGATCGAGCAGGGAGGAAGCTTCCTTTTCTTCAGCGGTGAAGACCTGCAGATTCTGGAAAACATAGGGTATGGGGGACCCGGATTGCTGCATAATATTGTAATCAATGGCGGAGGACTACAACTTGAAGGGAGCATAACTGCCGACTTCTCGATAGGGTTTTTAAAGGGAATAGTCTATACCGATCAGGAGAGCATCCTCAGGCTTGGGCCGGGAGGAAGTATTCAACAGTATTCGGCCGACAGCTACGTAAATGGTCCCATGGGCATTTATAACGATTCCCGGGAAACCGACCTTCTTGAATTCCCGGTGGGAAAGGAAAATGGCCTGCACAGAGTGATATTTGAGACCGAACATGTCAATGATAACCTCAGGCTTTACACAGCCGAGTATTTCAACCAGGATCCACCGCAACACACATTGGGAGAAGGTATTTCGGAATTACTTGAAACACACGGCTGGTATAGCATTGTGAGCGACAGAGAGGGAGAAATAAGCACTGCCTCTATAAGCCTCTCTCATTCCGGGGATGATTATCCGATCGAAAGCATAACGATTGCATTGGAAAAGGAAGGCGAGTGGATCAACATTGGCTCTGAACCTTTGCCCGGGCAGCAGGGAATGATAAGATCAACAACAAACCTTAATGTTCCCGGAATATTCAGCCTTGCCCTGAAAGATGAGCCACCGGTTTCTACCAGACTCATTGGAAGGAATCTTAATGTATACCCGAACCCGGTACCAGAAAATGGAACGATTCACCTCCCCGAGATAATGGATGTGACTATGGTAAGCTATTCGGGGATAACCGTACTTTCTGCCGAAAACGTGATCACCCTTAGCCTCGAAGGATTACCTCCGGGAGTCTATGTTCTGAAAAACCGTCAGGGATGGAAAACCAGAATAGTAATAGCAGGGACCCGGTGATGGTTCTCCCGGGATCTGCCGGGGCATAAATGTGCTGAACAGTTATTAGCTATTAAATCTTACCGGACATCCGGATTGAAATTACCGGAGAACTTAGAATTACTATAAATTAACCTGTATCAGTTGTCAATTAAGAAAAAGTTTATGATATTTGAACAAAATCATTCCTATCCGGCCTTTTTAATTAGTATCACATAACCGATTAAAAACTAAATTTATTGATCTGATGAATCCTAAATCCATATCCCGCAGAAACTTCATCAAGATGTCTGCAATCGGAGCAGGATGCCTTTATATCGCAGGCTGCGCCGGTAGTCCGGTTTCATACCATTACATCCTTACTCCCTGGGAGGCAGAAATAGTTGATGCTCTCGCCGACCAGATCATCCCACCCGACGAATATGCAGGCGGCCGTGAAGCCGGAGTAACCAATTATATTGATAAGCAGCTCTCCGGGTTCTTTAACGAGCAGGCACCAATGTACAAGGCTTGCCTGAAAGCGCTTGATGAAACATGCAAAGAGGTGTATGGAAAAGAATTTACTGCCCTGGATTTTGATACACAAACAGAATATCTGGAGGATATACAGGGCGGAAAGTATAATTCTGCCGATTGGTACGGGTATACCGCATCATCCTTTTTCGGAACACTCCGTGGTCATTGCATGCAGGGATTTTATGGAAGTCCCCGACACGGAGGCAATAAAAACTTTGTAAGTTATCGTATGATGAAACTGGATTATCCTTACCTGGTAGGACGAAACGTCCATTAACCCAAAAGCGACAGACAATGGCAAACAAGCATGTGAATGCAGTGGTAGTAGGCTCCGGTGCAGGAGGCGGAGTAGTGGCAAAGGAGCTGGCAGTAGGCGGATTGTCGGTTGTACTATTTGAACGGGGGAAATGGGCCAGGTACGATGATCATAACAACGATGAGCTCACCTCCCAGAGGACATCTACGCTGGGCGCCTACTATGGCCCCGACAATAAAAGATACCGCCGGGTGGCCGTCGATCGGCAAGGCAACGAAAGAATAGTTTTACCAAACGAATGGGCATACCACAACAATGCCGCCTGTGTGGGTTCAGGTACAGTTCCATATGGTGGAATGGCATGGCGTTTCATGGAGGAATGTTTCAAATTCAAATCTACCTATGGTCATATCGAGGGGTCCAGTAATGCCGACTGGCCCATAACATATTCCGATCTCGAGCCCTATTATGTAAAGGCTGAATGGGAAATTGGCGTTGCTGGTGATGACTCCCCCAATCCTTTCGCCCCCTGGCGAAGCAAACCCCATCCCATGCCACCATTCAAACACAACAGGGAAGCGACCATGCTCGAAGGCGCAGCAAAAAAGGCGGGGTTCCACCCCTTTCCCATTCCCATGCTGAGGAATTCAATCTCTTATGGAGGGAGACCTGCCTGTATACGCATGAGAAATTGCGTTGGCTTTGCCTGTCCTGTAAATGCAAAATGCGGAACCCAGAATACAGTCATTCCGGTGGCAATCAATTCGGGTAATTGCGAGCTGAGAATAAAGTGTCAGGTGTATGAGGTAATGACCAATGACAGGGGCAGGGTTACCGGAGTAGCCTATTTCGATCAAAGAGATCGCAGACAGGTACAGACAGCCGATATTGTGATTCTGGCGGCATCGGCTACAGAAACACCAAGGTTATTGCTTAATTCAGTATCAGACCTCTTCCCCGACGGCATCGGAAACAGATACGACCAGGTTGGAAGAAACCTGCAGGGCCATGCTTACTGCGGGGCCGACGGAATGTTCGAGGAAGAGATTTATGATGATGTCGGCCCGGGAGCCAGCATAGCAATATGTGATTTTGCCCATAATAATCCGGGCATTATTGGCGGAGCCATGCTTGCCAATGAATTTATCCGTATGCCTTACCTGTTTTCCGGTATAAGGCCTCCGGGATCAAAACGTTGGGGTAAAGAACATAAGGATTTCCAGAAGAATTTTTATAAACACCATGTTGTGATCAGGGGACCGGTTCAGGAAGTTCCCAACCCGGAATCAAGGGTACAGGTGAGCCGGGAGGTAAAAGATTATTGGGGTATCCCCGTGTCAAAAATTTCGGGATGGAAACTTGACGAGGATGTCCAAACGGCAAGGTTCATTGCCGATAAGGCAGAAGATTGGCTCAAGGCAGCAGGTGCAATTCAGATATGGAAAAGTGTGCCCGGAACAGGAGTTAGCGGAGGGCAACACCAGTCAGGAACATGCCGCATGGGAGATGATCCCCAAACATCAGTAACCAATAAGTTCGGTCAGGTTCACGGTGTTGACAATCTTTTTGTGGCCGATGGCAGCCTGCATGTAACCAACGGAGCCTTCAATCCTGTCCTCACAATTATGGCCCTTGGATATTGGGTTGGCGATTATATAGTTAAGGAATGGAACCACGGAAACCGGTTCTGAAAAATATTCAATAATATCTGAAATATTTAATACTGTTTAACCGCTTAGAAACGAAATAATAATTAAAATAATAAATTAATTAATAATACAATGACCCGATTCAAAAAACGATTGACAATCATACTCCTGGTTCATTTCGGTATATTGCTTGTTCTGCTTGGATCTTACAGCTACTGGAATTCACTTCCGCCTGACAGGACATGTGCGAGTTGCCATGAAATAGATCCATCATACCATACCTGGGCTTCATCAGCCCACCGCGATATCAGCTGCTTTGATTGTCACGGTACCGCCCTGAGTGGCGGTATACACTCTCTGCAGGAAAAATCAAGGATGGTTTTCAGGCATTTTACCCGGGAGCATTATGACGATATATCACTTAGCGAAGAGCAGGTGATCGCAATGAACCAGACCTGCAGGGAATGTCATCGTTCCGAATATGCCGCCTGGCAATCGGGAGGTCATGCTGCGGACTATGCCCGGATCTTTCTTGATGAAAGACAAAACAGCAAAGAGCAACTCAACTATGATTGCCTCCGCTGTCACGGTATGTATTATGAGGGAGACATCCATTCTCTTGTTCACCCGATTGATATTGAAGGTCCATGGGCACTCAATGATCCGGAAAAGGCAAGTCAGCCCACAATGCCCTGCCTGGCCTGCCATCGAATACATGAAGACGGAATGCCGCTGCAGGCCTGGGACCATACCCAGGTTGACGATATCCATTACCAGCGAAAACCCGAACGGATCAAAGCCGGACTTTACGACCGGAATGAGAGGATGTTTCTGAATGCTTCCAAACTACCAAAGCCTGTAATGTGGTATGGTGACAGGGAGCTGGAAGTATCGGACGATCCGCGAATGCGTCTCTGTATCCAGTGCCATGCACCCTCCGCCTGGCATCAGTCCGGCTCAATGGACGACAGGACTCCCAGGGGAGTTCATGAGGGGATAAGCTGCCTTTCGTGTCATGACACCCATTCCAACTCGGCGGTGAATTCCTGCGTTAGCTGTCACCCGGCTATTTCAAACTGCGGGCTTGATGTAATGACAATGAACACCACGTATTTCGACAAAGACAGTCCGCACAATATTCATTTTGTTTCATGTGCTGATTGTCATGACGGAGAAAGACCGGAGATAAATCAGAAGATCATACCATACCCCTGAGCGAATAGAGTTCTTTTGAAAACTCATTCTAATTCGGGAAATTCACATGGATGATTTTTAATCCACTGCTTACTGGTATAATTATAATTCCCTTACCCAGATATTCCGGAAGCTGACACGGTCGCTATGGTTCTGAAGTCTTAGCGGTAATTTATCAGGGTGCTTTGTATAGGTTGGAAGACCAATATGTTTGGTTTCTCCCCAGATCTCTACATTATTCTGGACAACAACTCCATTATGGATAACTGTAACTCTGGCAGGATGAGTTACTCTACCCCTGTCATTAAAAGCAGGAGCCATAAAAATGATATCAAACGTTTCCCACTCACCAGGATTTCTACAGACATTTACCAGTGGAATGGACTGCTTGTAAATTGATGCAGCCTGGCCATTTGGGTAAATATATTTTTCAAATGAATTGTATATCTGAACCTCATATTTTCCCATTAAAAACACGCCGCTGTTTCCAGCTCCTCCCTCGACTCCGCCGGGAACCCGCCATTCAAGATGAAGCTGAATATCGCCAAATTTTTGTTTTGTCCAGATATCTCCTGAATGTGGTAATACTGTCATGAGACCATCACCCACAGTCCATGGTGCAGGTATTCCATTTCTTCCTTCCCATTTATCGAGACTGGTCCCGTCAAACAGAATAATTGCATCAGAGGGTGGTGCCGTTCCTATGCCAGGCGTAACAACAGGAGGAACCGGTTCATGTACCTCTGTAACAGCTGCACGATCAACATTCTGAGCTTTAAGGATAATCACAGAAGATAATATCATTGTTGTGATTGAGAATATTTTTTTATCCATCTCTTAATATTTTGAATAATATTTAATTACTCCGGTAACAAAATCTTAAAGTATAAATAGTATTAATACCATAAAAACAATGGCAATAAAACATAATTAAACCAGCTGAATTAAAGGAGAATCAGTGATAGTCTAGTTGTCCTTCAAAACTACCTCATTTGTCTCCATGTATGTTTTACGTTCAAGGTTGAGATCAGCAGAAAGACGGGCGCATTTTTTCCTTAATTCTTCAAGCAATTCGGTTCCCTCATATACAGATATGAGATTATTATGCTCGGTAGGATCCTGTTCCAGGTTAAAAAGCTGCTCAAAATCAGGTTTTCTGTTTTCGAACTGCAGGTCAGCTTCAGTATGCCCCTCCCTTTCAGGAACATAAAACCTGATGTATTTCCAGTTTCCAGTCCTTATCCCCTCAATAAAAGGATTACCCTGACCAGTATAGAGACTTTCCAGAAATATTTCATCACGCCATTGGGTTTCCTCATCATATACAAGAGGAAGCAGGCTTTGCCCATCCATTACATCAGGTTGTACAATACCGGCATAATCGAGAATCGTACTGGGAATATCCAGGCTTGAAACAAGTTCTGCAACCTTCCTGCCACGCTGATTCTCCGGAATCCTCGGGTCATAGATGACACAGGGAACTTTCGCAGCAAGATCATAAAGCAGTGCCTTTCCTCCCATTCCATATTCACCGTTAATTAATCCATGATCACTGGTAAATATTATGACAGTATTGTCAGAAAGACCTTTCTCTTCAAGGCTTCTCACCATATTGCCAATAATATGGTCAACCCCGCTGATAAGCTGGTAATATCTTACAAGATTTTCATAATTGGTTTCAGCGTGGTAATTGTATTTATATAACCAGGATTTTCTTGTATGATCATGATCAAGAATGTGCCTGGGGATATGCTGATAAGGATCAGTACCAAAGTCTTCAGGAAGGGTAACAGAGCCATCACGGTAAAGGGTATCATAGAAGGGGTGACCTTTAAGTCGTGGATCTTCGTTTGCCGGACTAAGTAATTCGGTCCATCGATAATGAATCCCCCTGCCCCATCCTTCCGGGCTTGCATTCATTGTTTGTTTAACGCTTGCATGAGGAACACTGAAACTAACAGAAAGAGAGAAAGGCTGGTCTTCGTTAACTGATTGAAGAAACGATTCAATACCTTCTCCCATAATATAGGTAATGATATCTTCTTCAGCCTCATGGTAAGGTATGCTGCTCGGGGTATTAAAATCTTTCGGAAAAAACGGAGCCCACCCGTCATGGGCATACCAAAAATCAAACATTTCTTCTGCCTGGAATGTATAATATTCAATACCGAACTTTCCTACGAAACCGGTGTAATATCCATTATCCCGCAAAAGCGCAGGATAACTCATTTCCCATTGGCCTTCTGAAAGCTGATAAGAGTTCGTGAATCCAACCTCATGCTTCCTCTCGTGCATCCCTGTTAAAAAGGATACTCTACTGGGAGCACATATTGGTGTAGCAATATAGGTATTTGAAAACCAGACTCCCTGTGTTAACAGATTATCTAAATTAGGAGTCTTAAGTACAGGATGCCCCATGGCACTAAAAGTCCCATCCGACTGATCATCAGTTAAGAGAAAAATGATATTGGGCTTTTTTGTCGGTTCAGCATCTTCTGCTTTGTGCTGAGCGCATCCAACAACACCTGCTCCAATTAAGGTTGTTGCAGCTGCTTTACAAATCATTGATTTTTTCATAATATAAAGGTTAAATAAACATTCGCTAATAAGCAGAGGTATATAAATAACGAATTTCAGAAACGGTTCCCGTGATTCCATTCCTTTGCAATGTAATCACCAACCCAATACCCAAGAGCCATAATGGTAAGTGCCGGATTAAAAGCCCCGTTGGTTACATGCAGGCTGCCATCGGCCACAAAAAGGTTGTCAACACCGTGCACCTGACCATATTTATTGGTTACTGATGTCTGGGGATCATCTCCCATGCGGCAGGTTCCTGACTGGTGCTGCCCTCCGCTTACTCCCCTGCCCGGAACTCTTTTCCATGATTGAAATGCACCGGCAGCCTTAAGCCACTGATCAGCCTTCTCTGCTATAAATTGAGCGGTTTCAATATCAACATCCAGCTTGAATCCTGATATTTTTGCAACAGGTATCCCCCAATAGTCCTTTACTTCATCGCTCACTTCTACTCGGGAATGGAAGTTGGGTATTTCCTGAACTGCCCCACTGATAGTGGCAAACCTTTTATAATAAGTTCTTTGGAATTCTTTGTGTTCTTTACCCCAACGTTTTGATCCGGGGGGACGTACACCTGTAAAAGAGTAGGGCATTCGGAGAAAATCATTGGTCATTATGGCGCCGCCGACTACTCCGGGATTGTTATGGGCAAAATCGCATACGGCAATGCTTGCACCCGGTCCGACATCATCAAATATCTCCTCTTCAAAAAAACCATAGGAGCCACAATATGCATGACCTTGCAGATTTCTTCCTACCCAGTCGTACCTGTTGCCAATCCCTTCCGGAAAATGTTTTGATTTCGAATTAAGCATTAATCTGGGGGTTTCCGTGGCCGAAGCAGATAGAACTATAATATCCGCAGTTTGTATGTGCTTTTTTTTGTTATTGTCGAAATATGATACACCGGTCAATTTCCCCTGATCATTTGTAAGGATCTCCGTTACCTGTGAGTTAACCCTGAGTTCGCAGTTCCCCGTCGCCAGAGCAACAGGAATTACTGTGTTCTGGGTACCGCATTTTGCATTAACAGGACAGGCATAACCAACGCAGGTTCGCATTCTTATACATGCAGGCCTTCCTCCGAAAGGAATAGAATTCCTCAGCATAGGAACAGGGAATGGATGAAAACCGATCCTGCGGGCAGCAGCATCCAGCAACCGTGCCTCCCTGTTATGTTCAAACGGGGGCATAGGCTGAGGTTTGCGACGCCAGGGTGCAAAAGGGTTTTGATAGTCGTCTCCTGCCACACCGATCTCCCATTCTGCCTTTTCATAATAAGGCTCCAGATCAGCATATGTTATGGGCCAGTCAGCATTACTGGACCCCTCAATATGACCGTATGTGGATTTCATTTTAAAATCCTCTTCCATGAAGCGCCATGCCATCCCCCCATATGGAACAGTACCTGAACCCACGCAGGCGGCATTATTGTGATACGCCCAATCGTTTGGAAAAACTATCCGTTTATTCCCCTGATTATCGACGGCAACACGCCTGTAACGCTCATTATCGGGACCATAATGATTACCCAGTACAAAAGTTCGCTGAGAGGTCAGTTCATCGTTGGTATGATCGTCATAATTTGCCCAATCCCCCCTTTCAAAAAGAACAACCGTCAGTCCGGCTGAGCTTAGCTCCTTTGCAATAACTCCTCCACCGGCTCCTGAACCGACTACAATGGCATTTACATGTTTATGGGACATAGGGATAAATTAGATAATAATGGGTGTTTATGTACTTTTCCTTAGCAAACATATGCAATATTTTCTTAATCAACAAATGAGCTTTTCCTTGATCTTCCCTTTATTTCAGGTCGGTTTACTGTTTCTTAATTATCATGCAATTAGCGTTTAAAAAAATATCACATACAGGGTTACTATTATTCCTATCAACAATAAACTCCAGAATCTGAAACTGAAGAACCATGGTTTTTTTTCCAAAACGTTTTTCATCTCTTCTGTCATTGAAGAATCAGTTAGTAAAGCTTTTTCTGCAATAGGTCCTTTATTCCTGAACTTCCAGATGATGAAAACACAAAATATAAAATCAATGATTACCCTGTTTAAAAAAGATAATTGTGGAATATATCCGAGTGAATCCAGGAATGTAATCAATAATGCCCAAGAAGGTCCGAGTATTAAGGCATAAAGAGCCCCTTTTCCGGTGGCTCTTTTATAAAAGAAGCCAGCCAGAAAAACAACAGCGATGGAAGGATAGGCAATTGACCAGTATCTCTGAATATATGTGAAAATAGCCTGCAGATCGGTAAGGAAATAACCGACTATGGTTGATAGGATCAATATGATCAATATAGCAATACGGCCGGTTCTCATAAGTTCCCGGGGAGTGGCATCTGGTTTTAACATTGGTTTATAGAGGTCATTTGAAATTATAGAACTGCTTGATGTAAGCAGTGAGGCAATGGTTGACATAACCGCCCCCATCAATCCTGCCATTACCAGGCCTGATATACCAGCAGGCAGGAGGTTCTTCACCAATGTTGGGAATGCCAGATCGGCCCTATCCATTGCATATTCATCAGATAGTAAGCCGGAATCAGGGTTGTAAAGAAAAAAGGAAATAATGCCAGGCAGTACCACCAGAATAGGAACCAGAAGTTTAAGATATCCTGCAAAGACTATACCCATTTGTCCATGCCAGATGTTTCTGGCAGCAAGTGTGCGTTGTGTAATAAACTGATTGCAGCCCCAATAAAATATATTTGCCAGCCACATTCCCCCAAAAAAAACACCCAACCATGGTAACTCAGGATGATTCCACGATTGTACCATACTGAACTTCTCCGGGGCATCATGGTAGAGGGCCTGTATTCCTCCAATCATGTTATTGCCATAGTCGGGTAAAATAACGCCAATCCTATGCAATCCGATGAAGGTAACTGCCAGTCCTCCGGTAATCAGCAGAGTAACCTGTACAATATCTGTATAGGCGACCGACCTTAAGCCGCCATAGATGGTATATGAACCTGCAACTATAAACAGTATTCCGAGTCCCCAGTAAACCGGCAAACCGAACAATGATTCCATAGCCAGTGCACCCGTGTACAAAACTACTGCCAGTTCAATAAAAACATACCCAATCAGACTGATAATAGCAAAACCCAGCCTTACCTGGTTATTAAAACGTCTGGCAAGAAATTCAGGCATGGTGGTTATCCTGCTTTTTAAATAGAATGGCAGGAAAAATTTCCCGACAATAATCAAAGCAATGGCTGCAAGCCATTCATAGCTTGCTATGGCCAGACCTATACTGAACCCCTGGCCTGACATACCAATAAAATGATGGGTTGATATATTCGCTGCAATAAGCGAACCTCCAATAACCCACCAGGTCAGATTTCGTCCTGCAAGGAAATAATCTTCCGATTTCTGTTTCCTGGAAACGAGTATACCCACCATAAAAACAGCGATAATGTAACCGATAAATACAATTAGATCCAGATTGAAGAACATATTATTGAATTTTATTTCAACTAAACCATTCTAAATCGAACATATCCTAACAGCCAAATGATGCAAAGATAGAAGCATAATTGATTTTACCTCCACTGATCCAGATCAAAATCATTTAATTTATTCAATGGCACATAAGAAAGAGGGTGATAATGACTATCACCCTCTTTCCGACCTGAAAACCCCAATTGCTAAACTACCTAACCTGCCGTAGTCCTTTAAAGAGGTTGGAATAATATTTTGCGGAAAAAAACAAGAATATTATTCTTAAGCGTCTAAAAAAAATATTAATACCCGTCATTCTGTTTTATTATTCCTGGTTGCAGATCTACCTGGGACTGAGGTATGGGCCAGTATTTCATGTGTTCACGAAACTGGGCTCCAACCATTGATGTTCTCATCCTGAGATCAGCCTGAGCAAAATCATTCAGTGTCTGAACCATGGGCATTGAGTTCAAGTCAGCCGGCAGATTGTCCCATCTTCTGAGATCAAAGAAACGCAACCCCTCCTGTGCAAACTCAAGCCGGTTTTCCCATTGTACTGCCCTCATGGCAAATGCCTGGCCCTGGGCAGCAAAAGTTCCTTCCGGATAAGGTGACACGCTGTAATTTGCAGCCGGTTCATCAAAATCTATATCGACGTTGAAAGGAAAAGTAGGCGCCGGCAGTTGGTAAGTTGTGATCCTACCCATTACAACATGGTTTCCTGCACGGTTCCTTATCTGGTTAACCAGCGCCTCGGCCTGATCAAGTTCATTCTCAAATGCATGTATCTCAGCCCTCCAAAGAATGATATGAGACAACCGGTACAGCCTGATATTATTGGCGCTTATGCCGCGCATCCATCCCGTATTTGCAGAAAGAGTTCCCAGCTCACTTTTATAAAAATAATACTTGATGGGTGGTGAATACGGGCCTCCATACGCCTGGTCTTTGACTGTTGCCTGTCCCCTGTAAACCCCCCAGTCAAGGAGAGGGATCCCCCTTCGTCCGGTAGTCCAGTCAAGGCGAGGATCAATCGGGTCGGTAGTGGGCACAAAAAGGCTGTCAGAGGGTATTCCCATATCATGTTTCAGATCCTCATCATTAAAAGTCTCGAACATGGGAAGACCATCTTCATCAACTTTAAAGGCATTCACAAGATTCTGAGATGTCTGGTTGACATTTGAATTCCCGACAAAATCTCGCATCGGCCAATTTAAGCCTACCCCGGCATTGCCATTTGCATTCCACCAGGCACCATCATTAACAGCACACTGTATCTCAAATATTGACTCAGCATTGTTATTGGTTTCAATTCTGAAATTATCATGGAAGCTATCCATGAGACTAAATCCCCCTTCATTTATGATATTATCCAGCAGGGGTTTGGCTTCATCATACATCAGTTCCTGCATATATGCCCTTGCAGCGAGTGCCATGGCAGCATACCTGGTTGGCCTGCCCACCTGTGCCTGCCGACCCGGAAGAGTATTCATAGCAAAAGTAAGGTCATCTATAATGTGCGGCAGTATATCCACATCATTGGGAACCAGGGAGGGATCGGGTGTATCTTCCGTAATAATCGGAATATTCCTGTATATCAACCATGATTCAAAATTGAAGTATGCCCTCAACCACCGGGCCTGAGCCTCGATCTGAGCAGCTGTTTCAGGTAATATGTCGGTTGTCTCTTTCAGGATCCTTAAGATATTATTAGTCCGTGTAACACCATTGAAGGTCCATATCCATTTTTCAGACAACCAGGGATTTGTGGGCAAGGTGTTCCAGGTTTCCATCTCCTTTACAGGCGTAACATCTCCGGCATCAGAGCCCTTATAACCATCATCAGATACAACCGAACCATACATCCAGTTTGTCGGGGTGTGTGCATACCTGAAACCACCATCCATGGCATTATCCATAATAGCATATGTACCGATCAGCAGTGCATCCAGTCCCTCTTCATTATAAAAAACAGTTTCTGCCAAAGTACCAAGTGGTTCCCTTTCAAGAAAATCATCAGAGCAGGAAAACAAAAGTACCAGCATAAACAAAATGCTTAGATTATAAACTATCTTTTTCATAATATTTATTTTTATAGTATTAAGTAGTTTAAAACAATTACAAATTCATAGATATACCAAAGATCAACTGTCTTACAGTAGCCCAGCCTCCCCTGTCAATGCCCATTCCGTAGCCTGCAGCTGTCAGGTCAGGATCAAGACCGGTATAACTGGTGAAGGTCAGCGGATTGGTAACCTGCGCATGAATACGGATGCCCTGCACATTTATTCTGCTGGTGATCGAACCAGGGAGATCATAACTTAACATTAAGGATCTGATTCTAAGATATGAGCCATCTTCAATAAAAAGAGTGGAAGGCTGTTCTGAGCCTGTATTATTGTCAGCAATGGCAACGGTGGCTTTGCTGTTATCACCGTTCAGGTAGGGACTGCCCCATGATTTGTAAAGCCTGTTTACATGACTGTTACCACCATGAAGAGAATACTCCATCTGACGTCTGGCATAATGAATGATGTCATTGCCATAACTGCCATAGGCGAATACATTGAAATTAAAGTTTCCATATCCCAGCTCAAGGTTCAGGCCACCTGTCAGATCAGGATGAGGACTCCCTATATAGGTCATGTCGTTATCATCTATTATTCCATCAGGAACTCCGTCAGGCCCGCTGATATCGCGGTATTTTACCCTGCCGGGAGCGTTGTAGGCACCACCTTCTCCAAAAGCCGTTGGGTGAGCTGCCGCTTCTTCT
>SLKJ01000015.1 GCA_007134675.1 Bacteroidales bacterium | reverse complement strand
TGCTGATCGCCACCTTTGTGGTCTACAGCCAGATATCCTTTATCAGGAACAAGGACCTCGGGTACAACCCCCATAACATCCTGGTAATAAACAGGCCATACGTCATACCATCCGCACAGCAACAGTCCTTCGAAGATGAACTTCGCAACCTGCCAGGCATTGAAGCAGTTGCCAGATCAGGCTCCCTGCCGACAACCATCATAGGCAATACAATTATGCGAAAAGAGGGCGCACCACCGGATGACATGCATACCTACAATTTTTTTAATGCAGCATATGACTTTGACAGGGCCCTCGATCTCAGTTTGGTCAAGGGCAGGTACTTTGACAGGAATTATGCCTCAGATTCATCTGCAATAGTGATAAACCAGGCGGCCGCGCGGGGATTTGGTTTCGATGGTTCGCCGCTCGGCCAGAAGGTCTTTGTGAATCTTAATGACGAAAGGACCGTTGTAGGTGTGGTCGGGGACTTTCACTATGAATCACTTCATCAGAGCATAAGTCCCCTTGTCATTGTTTTCGGGCAATCCTTTACATACCTCACAATACGGTTCGGCGGCCGGAATCCCGGGGAAATACTGAGAGCAGTTGAAGGAAAATGGAATGAGTTTGTCCCCGACCAGGTATTTGACTATTTTTTCCTTGAGGATACAGTAGCTGATCAGTACAGTAATGAGAGGCGTGCCGGCATACTGTTTTCTGGCTTCAGCCTGCTTGCAATAATAATTGCCTCCCTGGGATTACTGGGGCTTTCCTCCTATTCGGCCGAGCAACGTACCCGGGAAATTGGCATACGCAAGGTTTTCGGGGCAACCGAAGGTATAGTAGTTTGGCTGCTGCTGAAGGAGATCAACCGCCTCTTCATTATAGCCACACTTGTATCCTGGCCGGTAGCATGGTACCTGATGACAAACTGGCTTGAGAATTTTGCATTCCGCATAAACCTGACGCCCCTGGTGTTTGTTACCGCTTCGGTCTTTTCCTACATTATTGCAGTGCTTATGGTAAGCTACCAGGCCTTTAAAGCCGCAGGAGCCAACCCTGCCGTTACACTCAAATATGAATAATACAGAAGTTGGTTCATAACATCCGTTACAATCGCCCGCCTGAATTTGATGCCCGGATTTCAGCATCCGGGCATTTCCACCTTTACTGCTTCCCTTTCGGGGAAGAAAACGGCTTTTTACGTATATTGCATCTGAATAATGGAAACCCGTCTCGAACATATCCTTATGCATTCATACAAAGCCGGTATGATTGATCACCTGGCTGCGCATGATGATGACTTCATGGAGGCGATAGAGCTGGCTGTCGCCGACAAACAGCCATATTCATGGCGGGCAGCATGGTTGCTATGGAGCTGTATGGAAGAGAATGATTCCCGCATCCGCCCTTACATAAGGACTATAATCGATGTTATCCCTTCAAAAAAGGACGGTCATCAGCGTGAACTGCTCAAGATACTGCAGCAAATGGAGATCAGCGAAAAAGACGAAGGCTATTTGTTTGATTTGTGTGTCACTATGTGGGAGAAGGTCAACAGCCGGACATCGGTCCGCTATCAAGCATTCAATACTATCGTTAGTTTAGCTGGAAAGTACCCACCACTGCTGAATGAAATAAAATGCCTTACGGAAGATCATTACATGGAAACACTATCACCAGGAATAAAGAATGCTGTTTACAGGATGATAAAAACAATCTCTAAACATATCAATCAAGGAAAAACACCATACAAAAGGGGGAACACCAAAGATGCCCCCCCTTTCCAGGTTAACAAAAATTAGGATTAATTGTATGCTGCCTCTCCGTGCTCATAAATATCCAGACCTTCCTCTTCAACAACTCGGGGAACCCTTAAACCTACAGTTGCCTTCAGAACTCTGAACAGAATAAAACCGGTACCGAGAGCCCATGCAGCTACTGCCAGGACACCTATTACCTGCGTTAACAGTAGTCCTCCACCACCTCCATAAAATAGTCCACCGTCAGTTGCAAAAAAACCAACCATAATGGTTCCGAATGCTCCGCAAACGCCGTGAACCGAGATGGCTCCTACCGGATCGTCAATTCTCAGAACCCTGTCAAAAAATGAAACAGAAAAAACAAGAATCACTCCTGACAGCAGTCCGATAATCACAGCACCTCCGGGACTCACAATATCGGTACCAGCTGTAATAGCAACAAGTCCCGCTAAAGCCCCGTTAAGGGTCAGGCTGAGTGTGGGCTTTTTGTAAAGAATCCAAACAGTAGTAAGCGCCCCTACAACACCTGCAGCTGCAGAAAGATTTGTGGTTACAAATATGTGTGAGATTGCAAGTGCATTTTCCATTCCTGAAGATGCCAACTGAGAGCCGGGATTAAATCCAAACCAACCGAACCAGAGGATAAAAACACCAAGAGCACCCATTGCCAGATTATGTCCGGGTATTGCATTCGGCTTGCCGTTATATTTCCCAATCCTGGGGCCTAATGTAGCTGCTCCGGCTAGTCCTACCCATGCACCAACAGAGTGTACTACTGTCGATCCTGCAAAATCATGAAAAGGTATTTCCAGCGAAGCCAGCCACCCGTCACCCCATATCCAATGACCGGAAATGGGATAGATAAAGGTCGTAATAACTATGCTGAAAATAACATAAACCTTGAATTCCGTTCTCTCCGCCATTGCTCCGGATACAATTGTGGCAGCAGTGGCTGCAAAAACAGTCTGAAAAATCAAAAAAGCAAATCCCGGTAGATCTCCATCTTCTATTCCGCTGCCAAAAAGATTGATTTTTCCAATAAAACCCCCATTAGTAGCTCCAAACATTATGCTGAAACCTATGATCCAGAAAAATAGGGAGCCGAAGGAGAAGTCCATTATATTTTTCATAAGGATATTCGCTGCATTTTTCGCCCTGGTAAAACCGGCTTCGATCATTGCAAATCCTGGCTGCATGAACATAACCAGAGCTGCAGCAATTAATACCCAAACAGTATCGGCAGATTTAGCAAGCTCACCGATGTTTACTGCTACGTTCTCATAAGTAATTATCTCTTCCATGTTTTTTGTTTTATTGTTTCAACTATAATTTTTCTTCATCTTTAATATAAAGTGCATCATCACCAGACTCAGCGTTCCTTATCCTGTATGAGTTTTCGATATTGGAAACGAATATCTTTCCATCTCCAATTTCACCGGTTCTTGCCGATTCAATTATTGTATCGACTGTCTTCTTTAAATTGATATCCCTGATCACTATGGACAGGATTATTCTCTCTATAGATGAGGTATCATAGGCCACACCTCTGTATACACGCCCTTGTCGCGCCTTACCTATTCCTCTTACATCCCAGTAAGAGAAAAAGTCAATTTCAGCTTTATGAAGAGCTGCCTTCACCTCTTCAAACTTTGTTTTTCTTATTATCGCTTCAACTCGTTTCATTTTGAATAACTTTTAGTTAATAAATATTAGGGCTGTCAGAATTATAATGAAATTCCCATAACTATATGGAAGTTACCTGCTTCCGGATTAAATATCAGCGAAGAGTATACAGGAAATGTAATGTTGTTTGATAATTTTACCTCTCTGCTGAGCGTGATACCTGCATTTATTATACCTGCTGAAGAATTGCCATACCAGCTCTCGGCCCCCAGTTCAATTTCAGGACTGTTTAAAGCCATACCGGCAAAAAGGTCGATATCCCATTTCCCTGAAGTAAAAGGATAACCAATCTCAAGGTAACTTGCATTATAGTTATTACCGTCTTCGTCAATGCCGTCATTTCCGTAAATATTGATCGCGAAGGTTACCCAAAGCGGGAATGAACTGGTACCGTTAAAGGTTGCCATAGCTTCAATTGTGTGATTAGTCTCACCTTCGGTATAATTGAAATAATCATCTCTTGAAAAAGGCTGGTCAGATGGAAAAAAATAATCCGTTACAGTGAATGTGAGAAAATCTACAGGAGTATAGGATATATATATATCAGCCTCAGTTCCCGATGAACCGGGACCGATTCCGTATGAGCCCCAAAAACCTAAACTAAGACCGGAATTTCCAAATTCGGCTTCGACCCATGGCTGAATATGAGGTTCAGATCCGCTAAGACTTATACCCCGCCATACATACCTGCTCACAAAATCAGCGCCGGCTGAAAGATTTAACCCACTTTCGGGAGTTTCAGAAAAGGATAAATGACAACTCAGAATGGTCATAACAGTTGCGATTGTAACAAATTTTTTCATTGTTTTACTGATTTAAGGTTAATATTAATGGTAAATTTCCTGCAAATATATTATTTTTTTATTTACCAACCTATTTTAGGGGGGGTATGTAAATATTTTTTTATTTTTTTTATTCCCTGACCCCTATTCTTAGGGGGGGTATGTGTTTTTTTATATTTATTCTTATAATTTGTATTTTGTCTGGAAGATTTTCAAGCAGACCCGGTCAGTTAATCCAGTTAACCTTTTTCCTGAAAACTGCAAATTTTCGTATCTTTAGACACCAGACTATAGGAGGTATATTATTTTCAATAAGAATCCATACGTATGGATCCCCTTGTTTTCATTGACTTCTCGATTTCACACGAATTAGTTTGTCTCGTTTAGCAAAATTTATTTAATATGAAATTCACCATATTTTATGAGACTTTGTATAATGGGGATTAATTTATCTAATAAGTAAAACTTATTTTATGGCCACCAGAAGAGATGCTATTAAACTAATGGGAGCTGCTACAGCGACTTCAGTTATTCCAAATTTATCCTGTTCACATCAGGATACCGGTAACCACCATCAGTTCAGATATTGTCTTAATACCAGCACTATAAGGGGACAGGATGCACTCGAAGTTGCTGAAACCGGTTTAAGGAAAATGAAGAATATCGTAAATTCAGTTATCTCATAATATTAATTAAGCCAGTTTTAATTCCCCCCTTTTATTAATTTATTTCTGAAACAGGCTCTTCCAGCAGGTTACAAGTAAAAAATTCGCTAAAATCGGACTATCCTCCACCAAAGGAGGTAGCTTTAACCCCGATTTTTGCTTCGCATCGCGATTTTTTTCAATCACACATGACTTTCGGGCAAAGCCCCGCCAAAACATGACCGCACCCTAAGGATGCGGGCTTTTAAGATGAACTAAAAAAAAATCAACAATGTCAATACTGTTGAACATTTTGTAAAAGCAAAATGTTATCCAATATGGTTATATAAATTACAGATTGGCCGAATCAGCGTCTGATGTTAAACCAGCATAGCATCATATGTTCCCGAACTGATCTATCATAAGTAATGAGAAGTAATGAGATATTATGCAAGTATTAATGAAAAAAGCAATATCGATAAATTAATAACATAATTAATTATAATTTCTTAATCTCGACAATTCTAATTAAAACTGTCATGGAAAAGTATCGGAAACTACACAGTCCAGCT
>SLKJ01000005.1 GCA_007134675.1 Bacteroidales bacterium | reverse complement strand
TGAGATCAGCGGGGATATGCGCTCGGAAATAAAGGCACAGTTGAGATTAAGGTTTTAACCATAATGGTCTGCCTGTGGTATTTAAAGTACCGGCTCTGTTCCGGCTGTTAATAATCAGCCGGAATCCTCCCTGGTTTTGATGTCTTTTATATTGAGCTGCCAGGTTGTATTTCCCCTGAATACATTTTCCTCTATTGTAAAACAGGCATCGAAACGTATACCAAGGCTGATCAGCTTGTAGTGATCGGCCTGCTGAAATGCGATTGCCTGAAAAACCTTATCGTAGGCATCTTCAGAAAAAACCTCCATTTTAAGGTGCTCCTTGTTGGGACCAACGATCTTGAGTGTTCCGTTTGTTACCATGTTTTTTCCAATAAACACCGGCGACATGTTATCAGGCCCAAACGGTTGAAATTGCTTAAGAAGCCTGCAGAACTTCTGGTCAATATCCTGCAGGGATATTATCGAATCGACCTCAATCTTTGGAGATAGCTGCGAGGGTGTAATGTTTTGGGCGACAAGGTCCTCAAAACGTTTTTTAAAAAGTGGAACATTTTCCAGCTTCATTGTCATCCCGGCAGCATACATATGTCCCCCGAAATTTTCGAGAATGTCGCTGCAGGCCTCAATAACCTGGTAAATATCAAAACCGGGCACCGATCTGGCCGAGCCTGTTGCCAATCCGTTGGACTCAGTTAATATTACAGTGGGACGGAAATATGTTTCTATCAGCCTGGAAGCCACAATTCCAATTACTCCCTTGTGCCATTCCGGATTGAATAAAACTGTCGATTTTCTATCTGTATAGTTGCTGTCCGCCGCTATCATCCTTATTGCTTCCTGGGTGATCTGCCGGTCGATTAGTTTACGATTGTTATTGAATACATCAATTACATCTCCTACTTCCCGGGCAATATGATCGTCGTGCGCTATCAGAAGTTCAACAGCCTTATTCCCTGATTTCATGCGGCCGGCTGCGTTAATTCGCGGACCGATCTTAAAGACTATGTCATCAATTGAGATCTCCTTGTTTTCAATTCCAGCTATCATGATAATGGACTTAAGTCCGAAACAGGGATCATCATTAAGCTGTTTCAGTCCGAAATGCGCAAGTATCCGGTTTTCATCGGTAATAGGTACAATATCTGAAGCGATGCTTACCACGACAAGATCGAGAAATTTTAACAGATCATCAATCTGGTATTCGCTTTTCATAGTGAGAGCCTGCATCAGCTTAAATCCTACTCCGCAGCCCGAGAGTTCTTTAAAGGGATAGCTGCATCCCGGTTGTTTGGGGTCGAGTATGGCAACCGCCTCAGGGATGACTTCTCCAGGCATGTGATGATCACAGATTATGAAATCTATATTTTTGCATTTTGCATACGCAACTTTCTCTACCGCTTTAATACCGCAATCAAGGGCAATTATGAGGCTGAAATTATTGTCTGCTGCAAAATCAATTGCTTTTCTGCTTACTCCATAACCCTCTGAATAACGATCGGGTATATAAAATGCAATATTTGCATAGCGAAGTTTAAGGAAGGAATAAACCAATGCCACAGAGGTGGTTCCGTCAACATCATAATCGCCGTATATCAGTATGTTTTCATTTTTCCTGAGAGCCGTAAGAATCCTCTCCGTTGCCAGTCCCATATCCTTCATAAGAAAAGGGTCGTGGAGGTCTGACAGTTTGGGCCGGAAAAAAACCCTTGCCTGTTCATATGTTTTAATGTTCCTCTGAACCAGAATGTTGGCCAATGCGGTGTCAATTCCAAGGACTTTAGCCAGATGCTCTGTATCTTCTCCTACGCCTTGCTCTTTAATGATCCATTCTCTTTCCATACCGTTCAGATTTTTTGGTTCTGGATAAGCTTCATACCGAAAACACCTGAAAGATTAATTTTAAGTTTCTCCTTTATCAAATTAATATCCTGTTTTTGTCCCAGCTCTTTTTCCATAGAGGTTACACCCTTGTCTCTGAATCCGCAGGGATTGATATGGGTGAAATAGTCAAGGTCTGTATTCACATTGAAGGCAAATCCATGCATTGTTACATGTCGGCTGGCTCTTACTCCAATGGCACAGATCTTTCTGGCTTTCAGGGGATCTGAAGAGTTGAGCCATACCCCGGATGCCGAATTGAGCCTGGATGACTCAATTCCATATTCATTGAGGGTAAGTATTATTGCCTCTTCAAGGTTTTGAATATACTGTCTGATGCTCAGGCCAAATCTTTCAAGGTTAAAGATGGGGTAGCCCACGATCTGGCCTGGCCCGTGATAGGTTATATCACCACCCCGGTCGATCCTGTAATAGTCCGCTCCGATCTTCCTGAGAAAATCGTCAGTGATGAGCAGGTTGTTTTCAGCACCGCTTTTCCCAAGTGTATAAACATGAGGATGTTCACAAAAGAGCAGATATCCGGCTGAAGACTCTGATCTTTCATTGCCGGCTCCGGTTGCGAACTTTTCTGCTGTTATCTTATTAAATATCTCTTCCTGGTATTCCCATGCTTTTTTGTAATCAGCGGACCCGAGGTCCTGAAATTTTACTGTTTTTAACATATTTTATTTTATTCCTGTCTTTCATATTTTCAGCATGCTTTCCTGCATGCCTTTCCGCCTGATAAGAGGAGCGCACCAGGGGACTGCTTTCCACAAACCTGAAGCCTTTTTCAAGCCCGATCCTTCCGTATTCTTTGAACTGTTCCGGTTTGATGTATTCAACAACCGGCATATGCCCTAAGCCAGGGGCAAGGTATTGCCCTATTGTTAAAATCTCGCATCGTTGTTGTATCAGGTCATCCATGGTTTCAAGTATCTCCTTCCTGGTTTCACCCAGGCCCAGCATTATCCCCGATTTTGACCTTATCCCTGCTGTCGATACAACCTTAATTACCTTGAGGCTTATTTCATAACTGGCTCTGCTCCTTATAACAGGTGTAAGGCGCCTTACCGTTTCAAGATTATGGGAAATAACATCCGGCCGGGTATCTGTTATCAGTTTTAAAAGAGTTTCATCTCCGTTAAAATCAGGTATGAGGACCTCAATTCCGGTATCAGGGTTAAGTTTTCTGATAGTTTCAATGGTTTTTGCCCAAATTTCCGCACCTCCGTCAGGAAGGTCATCCCTGTCCACTGAAGTAATTACGCAATGATCCAGATTCAGGATCCTGATTGATTCAGCAAGCCTGTATGGTTCTTCGGGGTCCGGCGGGGAGGGTTTTCCGGTTTTAACCCCGCAAAATTTACAGTTCCGGGTACAGATGTCGCCCAGTATCATAAATGTTGCTGTGCCATTGCTCCAGCATTCTCCTGTATTGGGACAGTTCCCGCTGGAGCAGATGGTATGCAGGTGATATTGCTGACTGAGGTTTTTGATCCTGGAGTACTTATACCCCATGGGCAACTTCATCTTCAGCCATTCCGGAAGTCTTTTTCTTTTTTCGCCATTGTTCATCTTACCCTGTCAAGTTACCCTGCCTGATTTGCAGGTTATAAAAATACATTAAAAATTTTAAAAAATTCAGACTGTATTTTTGAAATTATCAGATCAGTTATTTAAGCTTTACCAATTTACCGGTTTAATCATCAATGAATATTTATCCTGGAGAAAAAATCGGACAGGGAAAGATATTCTTCTATCTTTGCAAAAAATTTCCGGTTATGGATCATTTACAATTAAGTGAGCAGGAACTGATAAGAAGAGAAGCTCTTGATGAGTTGGTCGGGCTTGGTATTGACCCCTTTCCTGCCGAGACATTTGAGATAAATACAAATTCACGGGAAATACTGGATAATTATAAACCAGATTCGGGTCAATACAGTGATGTTCGGGTTGCAGGCCGGATTATGAGCCGGCGAATCATGGGAAATGCTTCTTTTGCTGAATTGCAGGATCAGAAAGGAAGAATACAGATTTATATCCGCAGGGATGATCTTTGCCCTGCTGAGGATAAAACAATGTATAACAAAGTTTTTAAAAAACTGCTGGACATTGGTGATATCATTGGTATCAGGGGATTTGTATTTGTAACGCAGATGGGTGAGATATCAATTCATGTAACGGAACTCCGACTTCTTGCCAAGTCGCTTCATCCGCTTCCGGTGGTAAAGGAAAAGGATGGTAAAACTTATGATGCATTCAGCGATCCTGACCAGCGCTACAGGCAAAGATACCTCGACCTTATTGTTAATCCCCATATCAGGGATGTATTCATCAAACGTACCCGGATGGTGGATTCCTTGCGAAACTTTTTAAACAGTAAAGGTTACCTTGAGGTCGAAACTCCGGTCCTCCAGCCCCTTTACGGAGGAGCTGCAGCACGGCCCTTTACTACATATCACAATACACTTGATACGAAGCTTTATCTGAGAATCGCCAATGAGCTTTATTTAAAGAGACTTATTGTCGGTGGATTTGAGGGGGTATATGAATTTTCAAAAGATTTCAGAAATGAGGGAATGAGCCGTTTCCATAATCCCGAATTTACACAGATGGAGCTTTATGTCGCTTACAAGGACTATTTGTGGATGATGGATTTAGTGGAGGAGATGATTGAACAGGTTGCGATTGACCTGACTGGTTCAACCAGGATTCAGATGGATGACACCATAATAGATTTCAAAAGGCCCTGGAAGCGATATACCATGTATGAGGCAATCGAGGTTTTTACCGGGGTTGATATTTCAGTAATGGACGAGGAGATGCTGATTGAAACTTGCAAAAAACTGGGAGTTGAGATTGACCCTACTATGGCGAAGGGCAAGATAATTGATGAAATCTTCGGGGAGCTATGCGAGCCTGATATTATCCAGCCGACTTTTATTACAGATTACCCGATCGAGATGTCGCCGCTTGCCAAAAAACACAGGACTGTCGGGGGACTGGTGGAAAGGTTCGAGGTAATCATCAACGGGAAGGAGCTGTGCAATGCATTTTCCGAGCTTAATGATCCTGTTGATCAGCGCGAGCGTTTCAGGCAGCAGATGTTACTGGCCGAAAGGGGGGATAAAGAAGCTATGGTTATTGATGAGGACTTTTTGCGTGCCCTGGAATTCGGAATGCCTCCCACCGCAGGGTTGGGTGTAGGTATTGACCGGCTGGCGATGATAGTTACCAATTCAAAATCTATTCAGGATGTTCTGTTTTTCCCCCAGATGAGGCCGGAAAAAAGAATAAAAAAAGATGAACCAGATAATTTTATCAATCCTGGAGTACCTGAAGAATGGACAGTAGTTTTGAAGAATCTCGGATATGACTCTGTTGAGAGACTCAGGCAATCTTCTGCAGGCAGAATTCATAATGAACTATGCGGCTATAACAAGAAAAATAAACTGGGACTGAAGAACCCGGCAATTGCTGATATTGAAAAATGGCTTAAAGAATGAACCGGACAGATAACCAGGATAGAGTTGCCGTGATTGGAAGCGGTAGCTGGGCAACAGCCCTGGCAAAGATTCTT
>SLKJ01000144.1 GCA_007134675.1 Bacteroidales bacterium | reverse complement strand
TAATAAATAGCTGACAGTATATGAAACATATTTTAAGACATCTTTGGTTTATCTATTCGTATATATAATTGATATTTAATAGATTATTAATGTTATTAACAATTACAGTAATTGTGAAATAACTGATTGTTGAATTAATTAACTTTTTCTGAATGTTTAAATTTATTTGATTTCTTACCTGATATTAATTACAAAATTTTTTCTTAATATGAATTTTTTTTCTATGCAGGTCTGGATTTTAATATCAGTTATAATTCCTGAATATTTTTCAACTGATTTATCAATAGTATATGTTAATTTTGTAAGATATGATTGATTCCTAAATTACAAAAACAATGAAATAATGCACAAGAATATTAAGATTGCTATAGGTTCCGACCATGCTGGTTTTCAAATTAAACAGAATCTTATAGAATATTATAATAAAAAGGATGGATATGAAGTAGAAGATTTTGGCACTTACACTGAAAAAAGTTCCGATTATCCCGATTATGCTCATGCCGTTGCAGATGAAGTTCAAGAAGGAAATCATAAATTCGGTATTGTTATTTGCGGAAGTGGAAATGGTGTGAATATGACAGCAAATAAGCATCAGGGGATACGGTCAGCTCTATGCTGGAACAGAGAGGTAGCAGGTATTGTAAGAAAACATAATGATGCAAACATATGCGCTCTTCCCGGTAGATTCATTACCGCGATTCAGGCCATTGAAATTGTTGAAGAATTTTTGAATACAGATTTTGAAGGAGGTCGACATCTGACCAGAATTAATAAAATCATTCCCCCGGTAAATTGCTAGAATGGCAGGTATTTACATTCATGTTCCATGGTGCAGGAAAGTTTGCATCTATTGTGATTTTCATTTTTCAGTTTCATTGAGGAACAGATCCAGGCTTATCAAGTGCATGCTTGATGAAATTGAATTACAAAGGGACTATTTAAAGGAGAAAAAAATTAATTCTGTATATTTTGGTGGTGGTACACCTTCAGTTCTCAATCCGGATGAACTGCATGCTATCCTGGATAAAATCTGTTCCATTTTCAATTTATCTGCTACTGCTGAAATATCTCTGGAAGCAAATCCGGATGATCTTTCACCTGAATATGTCAGAGATCTTAATGATCTTGGCATTAACAGGCTTAGCATTGGAGTGCAGTCCTTTTTTGATGATGACCTGATGTGGATGAACAGAAGGCATAACAGGGATCAATCGGTTAATTCTGTTGAAATAAGCAAAAAAGCCGGATTTAAAAACATAAGCATCGATCTGATATACGGAATACCAGGCATGAAAGAGGATAAATGGAAAGAAAATCTTAAAATTGCATTTGACAATAAAATTAACCATTTATCGGCCTATAACCTCACCCTTGAAAACAAAACCGTTTATTCCCATAAGGTTTCCAAAGGCCTGATGAAAGAGCCGGATGAAAAAGCCAGTCTTAAGCAATATGAAATCCTTATGGATACTGCAGAAAGAGAACGGTTTATGCATTATGAAATCTCTAACTTCTGTTTACCCGGGCAGTTTTCTGTGCATAACACATCATACTGGCTGCAAAAACATTATCTTGGAATCGGACCGTCTGCAAATTCATTTAACGGCCGGTCAAGGCATTGGAATATAAGGAACAACAGTCTGTATATAGAAAAAATAGAGGATGGGATAATACCCTGCGAGTCTGAAGATCTGGATATTGGTAAAAAATACAACGAGTATGTACTTACCTCACTCAGGACAATGTGGGGGGCTGACCTGGAGGTGATCAAAAATAAATTTGGTAAAGAGCTATCGGAACACTTCAGCAGGGAGTTGAGAATATTCCTGGATCAGGGTATGGTCAAGCAATCCGGAAGCAGGGTAAGGCTTGGACGGTCAGGAAAGTTTATTGCCGACGGGATTATTTCACGGCTTTTCTGGACCGGAAATATCGTGTAGTTGATTATCAGGAAAAACTACAGGAGCTTGAACTTTTGTACCCTACCGCATGCTCTAGTTGATCATGTCATTTCGGATAAGGGTAACAATTTTTGCAATTTCAGTTATTTTATAGTCAGTGTATATGAATGTGGGGTGGGCAGTTCCAATTGTTCTGTTTACTGTGTCAATTACAAGGTCATCCTGTTCAAAAAGTATTTCAACAGAATCAAAAGACTGTTTTAACTGCCGGAACATTAATATATATTTTGCAATGAATTCATCATCCTGGTAATTCGAAAGCAGGGCAATAAGACGGTCGAGTGAGTATTTCTGTGTCAGTATCTGTTCTTCTAGATTGCTGTCAGGATTATCAATGTCATAAAAGCTGCAGGCAATGTATAGAGCCTCAATCCATCCCCCGGCCAGTATAAGAGCTGCAGCCCCGGCACGGTCACTTTCCCTTAGCTGCCTGTCGGCAGAAATATAGATATCACTTGCTATGTCAAACAGTGAATCAGGATGGTATACTGATCTGTCCCTTGCATCTTCTGCCCGGGTCAATATACTCTCACCAATACCAAGCCTGTCTGCCAGTCTGTATATAGCAGACATATAATTGATCGCTTCCTGGGTTTGGCCAAATAAGTGGCAGTAACTCATATCAGCTCCGTATATACCCAGATTGACGGCATTTTTGTTGCTTGAACCGTATCTATACTGATTTTCCAGAGGATTAAGTATGGACGGATCAAAAACCAGGTCAATTTGCTTGAAGAGCCTGTGCGCTTCCATTGGTGAATAAAGATCATAGAATATTTCCCTGACCTCCAGAATCTCGGCATACTCCTGTTCAAAATCATAGTCCTGGCCTGTAAAAGTTGTCTCCTCCTTTTGCTGCCGGCATGAAACGGAAATAATCATAAACAAAATAAGCAGGATACAGGGGGCCTGTAATCTTATTACCAATGGAATGTTATTGCATGTCGATATTCTGAATATCATATTTATAACTCTGGTCGGTTTTTACGGGTATAAAAATACAAAAATAAATATAACTCAAAGTTCTGAGCATCAGAAAAAGGTATCTGCATCAGAAAACAATTCTGTTTCCAAGTTGCTTTGCAAGTTTGATATTTGTACTTTTCAATATCATATATCTTTGCTGAAGCAATAAAGACTCCTCATTTCCGGCCTCCCTGAGCTTTTCCTCCGTCTCTTTGAGCTCCTGCCTTACAAGGAAGCTTTTATAGGCCAGAATTGTTGCAGGAACAAGTTCTTTCAGCTTCTCTTCTTCAGTTTCAACATATGCCTCCTTTCTCTTCCATATTCTGCTTATATCGTATGATGAGCTCAGCATATCAGCCGCTATATGGCTTATAACCGTATCTGAATGGTTGGAATAGTTCTTTTCCGTAGGGATTATGTTTCGCTCAATAAGGTGCTTGCATTCATTGATGATCGAATTGTAAACAGGATTTGAAAGGGCAAGTTCATCCCTTTCAAGCTCATTAATGATGAAATCGGATACCGTTACAGCATCTTCCCCTGTTTTTCCGTCAGAAGGAAACAATTCTTTTGCCCCGTGATTGATAAGCAATCGTATTAATTCTTTTTCATGGATATCCCGTTCATTCAATGGATTAACTGCCACGGAGGGCTGGGCGGATTCTTTTTTAGATTTGAATCCACTGTCGTTGAAGCTGTAGTTCAGTTTTCTTTCGGCATTCTTTCGCCTGATTTCATCCGATTCCCTGTACAGTACTTTTTCTTCAATCTGCAGTATAGCAGCACATTCTTTAATGTAAACCATACGGGTTATACGGTCGGGAATTTTGGCGACTGACCTGACAATGTCACTTATCATCATCGATTTTTTTACCGGATCACTTTTTGCCTCATCACTTAAAAGCCGGGTTTTAAATAATACAAAATCAAGCTCATTAGTATTTAAGTATTCAAGCAGTTGTTCAGAGTTTGACTTTTTTGCAAATGAGTCAGGATCCTCACCATCAGGAAAGGTAAGTATTTTAACGTTCATACCCTCTTCAAGAATAAGGTCAATGCCCCTTAGAGATGCTTTCAGTCCTGCCTCATCGCCGTCAAATAGTACAGTTATGTTTTTTGTAAACCTTTTTATGAGCCTTATCTGGTCTGCGGAAAGTGCTGTTCCTGAAGAAGCAACGACATTTTCAATGCCAGACTGGTGCAGAGACAGCACATCGGTGTAACCTTCTACAAGATAGCATTTATCATTCCTGGTAACAGAGTTTCTGGCAAAGAAAAGTCCGTACAGCACCTTGCTTTTATGATAGATTTCAGATTCCGGCGAATTGAGGTATTTGGCCGTGGTCTTGTCCTGCTTCAGTGTTCTTGCACCGAAAGCAAGGACTTTCCCCGAAAGGGAGTGAACAGGAAAGATTATCCTTCCGCTGAACCTGTCAAATAATCTTTCTCCTTTGCGTATTGTAAGTCCCGTTTTTTCAAGGTATTCGGTCTTGTATCCGTTTTTTACAGCCTCGTTAGTAAAGGTGTCCCATCCGGCGGATGAGTAGCCGATCTGGAATTTGTCGATGACCGGTCTGCGAAACCCGCGTTCTTTCATATATGCCATCCCAACGGCCAGGCCCTCTTCAGTGTTCACAAGGTTGTTGGTGTAATATCTCTGGGCAAAACCGGTTGCGAGGAGCATGCTTTCCCGTTCGTCCTGCTTCTGCTTATCCTCATCTGTAGATTCTTTTTCAACTATTTCAATTCCGTATTTCCCTGCAAGGTATTTAAGGGCCTCCTTCCATGAGATATGCTCATGCTCCATTACAAAATTTACGGAGTTGCCTCCCTTGCCGCAACCAAAACATTTGAAGATCCCTTTGGAAGGAGAAACCGTAAAAGAGGGTGTTTTTTCATTATGGAACGGGCATAATCCAATATAATTTACTCCGCGCTTCTTCAAGGTGATGAAATCCTGAACCACATCTGTTATTTCAGCGGTATCAATAATTCTTTCAATGGTTGAAGGATCTATCATTTAATTGTAAATGATTATGTTAATTCCTTGACAGGCAGGTTTGATTATGGGTACTAAGTTAAATAATTAATATGTAAAATCAGAACCAGATCAGGTAAAAGCAGCGGATTGCATTTTTAATCTTAACTTGTTATATTTAAACGTTTCTTAATCTTCATTAAATATGCAAAAACTTGTAGTATTGTCAGGTGCGGGCATAAGTGCAGAAAGCGGGATAAAAACCTTCCGTGATATGGGAGGGCTGTGGGAGGAGTATGATATCATGGAGGTAGCCAGTCCCCAGGGATGGGCAAGGAATCCTGAACTGGTTCAGAAGTTTTATAACGACCGGCGAAAGCAACTTCTTGAGTGCAGGCCTAACAGGGCGCATCTAGGACTTGTGGAGCTTGAAAAGTATTTTGATGTGGAGATAATCACCCAGAATGTTGATGATCTGCATGAGAGGGCAGGCAGCAAAAAGGTACTCCATATTCACGGAGAGCTCAGAAAGGCGCAAAGTACAAAATACCCTGAGCTTGTTTATGATATTGAAGGTTGGGAAATTAAAGATGATGACCGGTGTGAAAAAGGATTTCAGCTAAGACCGCATGTTGTCTGGTTTGGCGAACCTGTACCTGCAATGGAGCCTGCAATTGAGATAACCGCCCGGGCTGATATTATGGTTGTGATCGGAACTTCGCTTAACGTATATCCCGCTGCAAGCCTCATCGACTTTGCTCCTGCGGGCATCCCGTTATATCTAATTGATCCGAATGAGGTTATCTATTCAGACACATCTCGCATAAATGTGATAAAGGAAAAGGCGGGTAAAGGTGTGGAAGTGCTTTTTGGGAGGCTTACCGGCGAAAAGCCAACTTATTGACTAAACCCCCGGGAGGCCCTGTCTCCCGGAAAATTGAATGTAGCCAGATGGGAAAAGTAAAATTTAGCCTTGTATTTTTGGGACTCCTGTTCAGTTTTACGCTGACTGCCCAGGTTTTTAATGCCGGCATTTCAGGGGGACTGAATATTTCGCAAATCGAAGGTGACGGGTTTTCCGGGTATAATAAGGCAGGAGGGGCGCTCGGACTGTTTGTGAATACTTTTTTCAGGGAATCATGGGCATGGCAAATGGAATTAAATTACGCCTCCAAAGGAGCACAGAGAAAAGTTACACTTGAAAATCCGCAATACTACAAGTTTGATCTCAGGTATATTGAGATACCCATATTTGCAAGGTATTTTATTACCCGGGAGGTTATCATTGAAGCAGGCTTGTCGGCCGGTTACCTTTTCCATTCAAAGGAAGAGGGTTTGCCGGGGGTGGAGATACCCTATACCGAACCTTTCAGAAAAACTGAATTTGCCGCTCATGGCGGCATAGGCTATCTGTTGACCGATAATATTTCTTTTCATGCACGTATGTCCTATTCGGTTTTGCCGGTAAGAGACCATGCAGGAGGCGGCAGGTACAGGTGGAACCGGGGAATGAACAATAATGTGATATCCTTTCTCGTGCATTATCAATTCTGATAAACGGTTGAAATAAGCCGGCTCAGGTAACGGTTGATAACCTGCCCGGGACGAACTTCCATACCGGCTGTTAATATCAGGCATAGGCCATTGTCAGGATGCTCAGGGAAACACCATTGGTATCCATAAGCAGTGATGCACAGCATTCGAGAGTGGCACCAGTTGTAACAACATCATCTACAAGCAGGATGTGCTTATTTTCAATTCTTTCCGGATAGCAGACACTGAAACTGTTTTCCACATTTTCCCAGCGTTCGATGCGGGATTTATTTGTCTGAGTTTCAATGTTTTCAGAACGTATAAGTATATCCTTAAAGACTTGCTTATCGAAACTGCAAGCGAGGCCACAGGCAAACCATTCGCTTTGATTGAATCCCCTTTTTCTCAGCCTGTCCGGGTGAAGTGGAACAGGTATTATCATATCAGCAGAGGTAAACCTTTCGCAAAGAGAGAGTTCTTTACCATATATTGTACCTATCAGCAAGGCAAGTTCTTTTCTGCCCCTGTATTTAATCTGATGAATGATTTTTCTGCATTTGCTGCCTCTTTCAAAATAATAGCAGGCTGCTGCTGCCTCTATTCTGATTCTTCCCCAGAAAAGCCGGGCCATGCTGTTATCCATATCAAGGTGAAAATTTGTTTTGGGCAGATTGTAAAGGCAGCTTGTACAGATATGTTTTTCCTGTTTTACAAGGACTGATCTGCATGCTGCGCATAGAGGGGGATATAAAAGGTTAAAAAAATCCTGAACTATTCCGCCCACCATATTTTTATTGATATGCAAGAGGTTTTTACCTAAAGTTACAAAACCTGTAGGTAAAATGGAAATCAATGTGCAACGTGGTCAGGATCGTCAGGTTTTTTGCAGCATGCAGGAAGATTTTCATATGCTTCACTATCGCCCTCCATATCGTCTGCATCGTATCCCAGTTTTGTGATGGCTTTACGCAGTCTGTCAGCATCTGTTCTGCGGCTATTGTACCTTACCGTCACTATTTTCGTTTCCATATCCAGAAGTGCATGCCTTACTCCACGTTCGAAGGTAAGCATCTCCTCAATCGATTCTTTACACATCGGGCACTGCGCCGATGTTTTAATTTCAACCTCCTGAGTGTTTCTTAATAATTGTGAATATGCGGCTGGTTGGACAAGGATTAGAAGCACTGCTATTGAAAAAAGTCTGATAAATGAATTCATATCAATAATTTTAATTTTTACTGTTGTATTGTATTAATAATATAATATTTTAATGTGATAATCTGATTCCTTTGTCCTTTTTCGGGCATCGTGGATAACGATCTATTATGGAACAATTGTTCAGTTAAAAGTGTAGCGGATACCGGCGTAAAACATCCGGCCCATAAACGGTCCCCAGATCATGGAAGAGTCAAAATAGTTTCCGAAAGGGTCATCGGCTGCGATAATGGGATTGTTTTGTTTAAAATCTGTCAGGTTTTCTCCTCCGAAATAGATATCCATATTCCTGAATCTTCTTGTTATCTGGGCGTGCAGAATATAATACACCGGAGAGTATTCCGGCAGCTGGTACTCTCCGGGGCTTTCACTGGTATCCGGAATGCGGCTGGGACCATTGAGCTGATTGGTCATATCAAACTTCCATTTTTCATAACGCGTTGCATATGAAAGTGTCAGCAGACCCTTGTATCGGCTTGTAAGAGGAGCCTCCACAAGTTGCCCGTCTATGGTTGTTTTCACATCATCTATTCTGTAGGCAGTAAAGATCTCAAAACCCTCAAAAGGCTGGATAGTCAGATCAGTCTGGAAAGAGTTTGAATATGATTTCCCATCCAGATTATAGAAAACGATCCTGTTTACACTCTGGTCAAGATCAGCAATTACCTGGTTTATAAAATCCGTCCTGTATAAGTCCGCGCTCCAGGTAATACTACGTTCCTCGTTCAAAGGAAAAACATGAGTATAATTCAGTCCGAAGTTCCATGCTTCTTCAGCCCTGAATTCCTCTGTAAAAATAAGCTGTCTGGAACTGGCCATTATGGCTGAATGTTCTGAAAAAACATTGGCGGTGCGGAAGCCTTTCCCGGCCGACCCTCTCAGTGTCCCGTTTTCATTTATCTGATAACGAAAATGGACGCGGGGGGTTATAAACCAATTATGCATGTTATGGTGGTCGGCACGCAATCCGAGGATCAGGGTGAGCCTCTCGGGCCATGTATATGTATACTCTCCGAAAATCCCGGGTACAGATTCTGTGCGGTTGAGCAAAGTGTCGTTAAACTGTTCGTTGTACTCATCGACCTTGTAGCTTATCCCAGTATTGATGCGGTGATTGGTGGTTCCCAGAACGGACTGGTAAACTATATTGGAATACAGGCTGTTTTGCTTACCTCTGTAATTATTCAGCCCGAAGTAGGAGTTCTGATCGTAGTAAGTTCCAACCAGCATCACTCCGATACTTGATTCAAGCGTATTGGGCAGAAAGAAACCAGCTTTCATAAAACCCTGTACCCTTGTAGTTTCAATTTCGGAACCATAAGCATTGGTGGTTCCTCTGTCTGCTGAACGATCAAAAAATGTTTGTCCCCCATTTCTGTTATCACTGAGCACATGTAAACCGAACTGAACATGGCGCTTGTGGTCCACCTCATGGTTCCAGCGATTCATAAAGTTGAGCTGGGTACCCAGAGGCACATCAAGGAAGGAGTTGCCGTTATGATCAATTTTCATCTGCTGGGTAGAAACATGTCCGAGCAGCATGGTGCTCCAGGTATCATCTATTTCATATGCTGAGTTCATATTGGCTTCAATTCTGCCTTCTGAATTTGCAAAGAGATTCAAAAAAAGAGTTTCCGATCTCTGGGGTTTTTTATATTCAACGTTAATCTGCCCTGTAGTTGACTCGTATCCGTTAAGCACAGATGATGATCCTTTGGAAATCTGGATTGACTCCATCCATGTGCCTGGTATATAGGTTAGTCCGTAGGAAGATGATAATCCCCTTATACCGGGAAGATTCTCAAACATCAGCTGTGTATACGATCCTGCGAGTCCGAGCATCTGGATACGTTTTGCACCCGAAACGGCATCAGAAAAACCTACATCGACTGTAGCGCTGTTCTCGAAACTTTCTGAAAGGTTACAGCAGGCAAGGCTTTGCAGGCCATTAATGGTTATAACCTCTGTTTTTGCGGGCTGTATGGCAGATATGTAGCTGCCACCCATTCTGCGTCGTACCGTTACCTCTTCAAGCTGAATATTTTCCGTTAGCAGTATTTCAATGTAAGTCTTACCCGGAGGTATTGCAATTGTATCAGCTGTATAGCCTGTGTAGCTTACCACCAATTGCAGTATCTCAGTGGTGTTTGGTTTATGAAGGTCAAAATGACCATTTTCATCGGTTGTTCCTCCAAGCGTGGAGCCTGCCCAATGAAGTGAAGCGTAGGGAAGAGTTTGTAATTCCTGTATCCCGTTACTCTCAACCGTTGCCCTTACGATACCTGTTAAATGCTCATGAGCCTGAAAATTACTTACTGATAACGCGGCCGTTTCATCATACATGAGCTGGTTATTTGCCTGCAGGTTGCCAAATATTAGCAGGGCTGAAATTATTGTAATAAATGATTCTGATTTATGTGAGAACATGATTCGCTTATTTTTACTTGAAACAAACAAAAAAAGTAATACAACCTGTTTTAAAAAATGCAGATTACAGTCACAGAAAAAATAGCGGAATCACAACAGAAGTATACGGGTAAAAAGAGTAAGCTCCCTGCCATGCATCAGGGGTGGGCGGTCAATATATTCAGCCAGTGAAAAGTGGTCTGAGTTACCGGCCTTGCCTGTAATATCGAACCCAAAGGCTGAAAAAAGGAGATTGCAATTTAACTGCAGAGCGGGATGATCTGTTTTGACAAAATCGTCTTCAACTGCTATATAGAGAACCGTATTTGAACAGCATTCAGCAATATCATCCAATATATGATCTGAACACTTATCTGTTTCTGAACCGTTATGGTTGCCGGAAGTATTTGCGCAGCAATTCGTTTTATTGTGCTCCTGTTGATGATGTTCACAAGGCTCTTCGGTAAGTGGTGTAAACAGAAACAATCCGGTAATGTCTTCAGAACTGCAGTAGTGAATGGTAAGATATATACCCGTAGAGGATATTATAAACAAGCCTGATATGATGATCAGTGCGATATTTATGAAAAAACTTTTCAATTTGACCGGGTTTATGTGCTAAAGATTGCCAGTTGATCTGCAATGATACAAAAATAATTTATAATAATTCCAAGTAAAAGTTTTTTACAAAATTTAACAGTTTTCAAGAATCGTTGATGCGATGCATAAATCAAGCATTGTTGTAATTTTTATATTATCAGATTGCCCTTTAACCAGGTGGATCGGGTGACCTGCTGATTCGACCAGTGTTGCTTCATCGGTAAAGGTCGGTTTATAAGGGAGTCTGAAGGCATCAATTAGCTGGTCTGAATGAAAGACCTGGGGTGTTTGTACCAGCCTGAATCTGGAACGGTCGGCCCGTATGTTTTTCTCCCCCTCAAGCTCTCTGATTGATTCCGACAGTTCGACTGCGGGAATTGCATTACCCAGTATGGCTGCCGTATCAAAACAGGTCCGGATAAGGGCCTGACTGATGAGGGGCCTGACGCCGTCATGAATAGCTACAATCACCCCGGGCCTTATCCAGGTCATTGCATTTTTTACTGAATGATGTCGTGTTTTGCCTCCCTGAACAATTTCATGAGGGATAGTGAACCTGTATTTTTTACAAAGAGTGTTCCAGTATTTAATCTGGTCCTGCGGAAGTACAACGATAATCTCAATTTCAGGATTATATTGATGGAAGGCCCTGATTGTCCTGATCAATACCGGATCCTCATTCAGTATAAGGAACTGTTTGGGGATATTTGCCTGCATTCTTTTACCTTTACCACCAGCTACTATAATAACAATTTGCTTCACTCCGGGCTATTTTGAATTAAGTCATATAATGGGCCAGCGCAGTTATTCCTCCTCCATGTAAAGAAAGCGTTTTATACTTTTCTTCGGGGTTTTTTCAAATTCTTCCGGATAAATGCGGATTTTGACAAGATTCATGTAAACAGGCAATTCCTTGTTCAGGTTCTTACGATGATTCTCCATTATGGCTTCCAGCTGCACATCTTCTACTCCATCTGCTTTTGCTGTTTCATGATCAGGATAGACAAGGGCAACAAGCCGCCCTTTGCTATTCTCGATAACCACCGATTCGAGTATATAATTCATATTGTTCAGTTTTGCCTCTATCTCCTCCGGGTAGATATTCTGGCCTGAGGGTCCGAGCAGCATGCTTTTGCTGCGTCCCTTGATGTATACGAAATTATCCTGGTCTATCAAACCAAGGTCGCCAGTATGCAACCACCCTTCATCATTCAGAACATCTTTAGTTGCCTTTTCGTTTTTGTAATACCCAAGCATTACATTCTCTCCGCGTACCATGATCTCTCCGACTTCATTACAGGGATTGGCAGAATCGATCTTTATCTCCATACCATCTACCACTTTACCTGCTGAACCCAGCCTGGTTTTATCCCAGCCGGCATAACTTATCAGGGGACCACACTCAGTCATACCATAACCTATGGAAAAAGGGAATTTAATTTTGTTGAAGAATATTTCAACATCCTTATTTAAAGCAGCCCCTCCACATACAACCTCATGGAAATTACCGCCAAAAGCCTCAACAAGTTTATTCTTAATCTTTTTGTAAATAAGCTTATTTATGCCGGGAATCCTGAGGAGTAATTTCATAATTGGTTTTTCAAGAGTGGGCAGCAGCTGTTTCTTGTATATTTTTTCAATGATCAGTGGAACTGCAAGCACCAGTCTTGGCCGGATCTCCTTGAATGATCCCAGTATGACCTGGGGAGAAGGAGTTTTTGTAAGGAATGTAATATGGCATCCCAGCGTAAATGGAAATAGAAATTCAAAAGCACATCCGTAAGAATGTGCAAGTGGAAGGAAGGAAACGATTGAATCACCCGGCTGCAGTGGCATGTTATTATGGGCATACACCACATTTGAAACAATACTGTTATGTGGCAGCATCACACCTTTTGAAAAGCCGGTTGTTCCGGATGTGTAACTTATCACAGCCAGCTCTGAATTAGGCACTTTCTCAAGCGTGAATTTATCATTCGAAAGCCCATCAGGGAATTTTTCAGCGAAAAGTTGATCAATTGCAGCCATTTTTTCCCTGAGGCTCTCATCCCCTTTATCGGAGAGCAGGGAAAAATTGTCAACCGAAAAGATAGCTTTAAGATTATCCAGCTCTTTTTCCTTCAAAGTTTCGAAGATGCTTTCAGCAACAAATAGAATAACAGAATCGGAGTGGTTGATAATGTGATGGACATCGTTTGGCTTAAAGTCCGGGAGTACAGGAACTATGACAGCACCATACGATATGGTGGCGAGATAAACAATAGTCCAGTGAGCAGAATTTTTTCCCAGCAGGGCAATTTTGTCACCTTTTCCAATACCACATTGTTCAAAGGTAATGTGTATTTTGGCTATTCTGCCGGCAACATCTGAATACTTATAGTCAGCTCCTTTGTAGTCGGAGAAAGCCTTTATTCCCCAGTTTTTTTTAATGCTGGCTTCGATAAACTGAACAAAGTTTTCTTTCATCATATTTTTTGGGATGGTTGGTTTAACTGTAAATGTAAAAAAAGAAAGGGGTATTTTCAATGTTACTCTTTGAAAAAAAATACTTAAATTGCCGCTAAAAGCAATTTTGATCTAAATTATTATACTAATGAAGCAGATTATTGTACCACTCGATTTTTCTGACGAATCAATCAATGGTTTGGAACTCGCCATTATGATTTCCTCAAAGACAAAAGCCAATCTTCAAATGGTTTACGTCATGAGAAGTACCTCTGATTTCTCCCAGATTTCAAAGGATGAAGAGCAACGTTATGCCAAATCAAAGTTCAAGGAGCTCGAGGCAAAGTATGAGCATAAGCTTGCAAGGGATGTCAAGCTTTCCTATATTATAAAAAAAGGGAAAGTATATGATGAAGTTGTTGAGCAGGCAGAGTCGTTTGATGACTCATTGATAGTTGCGTCTACCCATGGAGCCTCCGGGTTTGAAAAGTTTTTCATAGGCAGTAATGCTCTTAAAATCATCACTGCCAGTGAAGGCCCTGTTATTGCAATAAAGCACGGTGTGATGCCTAAAACATTCAGGAAAATACTTCTGCCAATTGATTACACGAGAGACACAAGGCAAAAAGTCCCCTATACACTTAAACTCGCTAAATATTTTGGTTCACAGGTACATGTGATGGGGGTGTCCAGTGGCAGTGATCCGGAGTTGATGGCAAGGATCAAATCATGGTCAAAACAGGTTGAAGAACACCTTGCAGAAAATGCTGTAGAGACAGTCAACACCTACCACAGAGGAGACAACATCAGTGACCTGATAGTTGATTATGCAGAGAAGGAGAGGATAGATCTTATTTCAATTATGACCGAACAAAGCTCGGCCATATCCAATTTCCTTATCGGCAGCAATGCGCAGCAGTTGATCAGCAAGGCTCCTGTACCGGTATTATGTATAACACCAAAAGAACTGAATATAAAGACCGGATTCAGAACTTACGGAGATGTACCACCGGCATAGAAATATCTTTCAGGGCCCCAGGTCCCATTTAATTTCTATATCCCAGTTGGGCCGGATTGCAATAACCTCCCTGTAAAACATAACCCGTTCGGGCTGTATGCCTTGCAGGTAGTTACCTGTGTCCCATTTTCTGTTGTTGTTGGTGTCAAAAATTACTTTCAGCCGGTATTTCTGCGGTTGCAGGTAGCCTATGATTAATTCATCATCATTTTCAAAATAATACTCCCTCATTAAATAATCCCTTTCATCAAGTAACTGAAGTATTATATTATCCCTCACTCCTGAGAGGTTAAGGATAATTCTCCCGTAGTGATCTTCCTCCCGGGTTTGGAATTTAAATTCAATACTATCTGATTCAAGTCCGAATATATCTTTGAAGGCCCCCGGTTTTGCTGTGAATCTGTAATCCTGTCCTGGTACCCAATCGGTTGACAGATAATAGTTCCTGATCCTGAGGGAATCACTTGTCATTTCAAAATCCTGGGGTAAAAATTCATTGTTTTGGATAACTGCAAGCTCTGTTTTCGAAATATCCAGATGGGAGAGGGGGACCGGGAATGTAATTTTAAAGTTCTTGTTAAGTTCCTGGTTGCCTCCTGACCGTATACCAAAAGAAACTTCCATCACTGGATCGTCTTCCTGCTCTGCTGTCTGCCTTCGGGATCTTAAAGGAGGAGTGTAATTCATATTGATGCTGTCACTTACATGCTCAAGAGTGTCGGATGGACCGGTTGCCCGGTATGATACGAGGAAACGCAGGTTGTCAATGTTTCTTGTCTTCTCATCGGTAATCCAGTATCTGATACTGTCTGGTTGTGGATTTTTTTCAACCAGCTTCCAGTTTTCCGGAGGTTCAAAGTTTACCGGATCTATCGACCATTCTTTCCTGAGAGGGAGATTAAAAATGAAAAGCAGTTCCCCTCTCTTTTTTCTTTCATTTCTTAGAATGTATTGCCTTCCGGTTTCTTCCTTGAACATGAACAAAGTATCATCGGGCCTGATATAGTGCGCCGGATCCTCTGAGGCGGTATCAAAGACAGGTGCAGTGCCGTTTATTAAGGTGCCATTAATCAGTGTATCATGTTCCATATTAGGGGGTTGGTAATCCGGTGTCAGATAAAGATAATCATCCAGAAAAGCAATAGCTTCCTCGCCCGGTCTGTCGTATAAATAATTATTGGTAGCATCGGTAAGGGCAAAAACCAGAAAAGTGTCAGCCCTCAGGTTATTCATCTGAAAACGCCCGTCTTTTCCTGTTCGGTTAGCATAAAGTGGCATTCTCCGGTAAGGTACCGAATCATATAATTCTTCATGCAGCATAACAATTGCCCCCTCTACTGGTTTGTTGTCAAAGGCGTTCAGTACGATTCCTGAATAACTCAGAGAATCTATTTTGTCGCCGGTCGAAAAAACAAACTCGTAATTGTTAAGTGGATTGCCTTCATTAAGGTCAACTATGGCATTGCCAAAATTGAGGGTATAGGTGGTATTGGCAATGAGTTCAGTATTCAGGTCTATATACAGATTTCGTCCCCTGACCCTGAAATCAGGACGTTCTTTCTGTGGCGGAGTTATTATGAATTGCTGATTAATATTTCGCAGCTGTATGAACTCATCAAATTCTATCTCTATTTCAGTTCCTGTAAAACCTGTAGAGAAATTCTCAGGAATGCTGCTTACCACCTCAGGAGGTATTGTATCACGGGGCCCTCCGGTTGGCGGAACAATATTGGCACACCTGGGGAAAAGCAGAAATATGATGGCTGCGGTCAGCATCATAAATGTAACATATGACAGGAGTTTATTCACTCTCAGGAAATTTTGATCAGATGCAAACTTACGAACTTTAACAGGAAATAATATGCTCCGGCTTATTTCAGAGACTCTCCTGATGATTTTAAACGTACAGGATGTAAAATAATTATTAATAAAATCTGTACCGGAGCCTGTTTGTTTACAATTCTTTTATAATTTTATCGTTCAAAACTTATTACAAATTATGTTGCTGACCTCCATTACCTGGGATGTTGATCCTGAACTGTTCAGACTTGGCAATTTTGCCGTACGTTGGTATGGCTTGCTTTTTGCTTCTGCATTTTTTTTCGGCTACCTTGTTTTTTTAAGGATTTTCAAAAAGGAAGGTATATCAGTTGAGTTACTGGATAAACTTACCATTTATACTGCGGTGGGTACCATAATTGGTGCCAGGCTCGGCCATTGCCTGTTTTACGAGCCTGAATATTATCTCAGCAATCCCATTGAGATTCTCAAGATCTGGAGAGGCGGACTTGCAAGTCACGGAGCCGCTGCTGGAATTCTTGTTGCGCTCTACTATTATTCCAAAAGCATCCGACGACCCTATCTGTGGATACTTGACAGAATTGTAATTGTAGTAGCTCTGGGGGGATTCTTTATTCGTATGGGTAATCTTATGAATTCAGAGATCTACGGTATCCAGACAGATCTTCCATGGGGATTTATCTTTGCTGGTGCTGGTGAGGTTGTGCCGAAACATCCTACCCAGATATATGAAGGTTTGGCCTACCTCGCAATATTTGCATTGCTTTATTCGCTTTATTGGAAACAGGATGGCAAACTGAAGGAGGGATTTTTTTTCAGTATTTTCCTTATTTTACTTTTTACCGTCCGGTTCCTTATCGAATTTATCAAGGAGGTTCAGGTTGATTTTGAAACCGGTATGACTTTAAATATGGGACAATGGCTCAGCATTCCCTTCATTATTGCCGGCTTTGCGCTTCTTGCATACTCATATCAAAAGCAAACACGTCAGGCACAGAAATGAAACGGAATCTGTTTATTAAAAAATAAATCTTCATTTATGGAAAAGGAAAAAGCAGGATCAGAAGAGGAGACTGGATTATCAAAATTACCTGCAAAAAAGCTCACCTGGATATTGATTGGGCTCGTATCTTTACTGGTAGTGCTTATTGGTGTACTTGGCTGGTTACTTTATGACAGGAAGCAGGAAGCGATCAAACTGGAAGAAGTAACAAGTGAAAAATTTGAAATTATTCGCGACCTTGAAGATCTGTCGCTCGAATATGATGCTCTCAGAACAGATAATGACAGCATGAATGCACAGCTTGAGGCTCGTCAGGAAGAGATAGATAAACTGATTGAAGAGCTCCACCAGACCAGGGTAAACAATGCTGCCACGATAAATCAGTACAGGAGAGAACTTGGCACTCTCAGGGATGTTCTGAAAAGTTATATAGTTCAGGTAGATTCGCTGAATCAGGCCAATATAAGACTCAGACAGGAAAATATCGAAGCCAGGCAGCAGATGATGGTGGTTGAAACCCAGTTAAAGCAGGAGAGGGAGGTAAAAGAGGATCTCTCTGCCAGGGTGGAGTTGGGATCAAGACTGGTGGTTGAAAACCTTGAAGCTTTGCCCATAAATCGAAGGGGTCGTGAGATTAGCCGGATTGGCAGAGTTGAACAGATCCAGGTCTGTTTTACACTGAAACGGAATGCCATTGCAACACCGGGAATGAGGCAGGTCTATATCAGGGTAAAACGTCCCGATCAGCTTGTACTGGCATCTTCCGCTGAGAATATCATGATGGTTGATGATGAGCCCCTGGTTTTTACCTCTTCCAGGGAAATTAATTATGAAAATGTTGATGTCGATGCCTGTATCTACTACAACGATGACGGGAGTCTTATTCCAGGCACTTATGAAGTTGAAGTTTATACAGATGGATATCAGATAGGATTAACTCAATTTTCTCTGCGATAGTAAGAAAGGCATTAAAAATTTTTTGTACATTTGATGGTTAATTAGCAAAGGATTTAAAAACTATAATTTATGCAAATGAACCGTTTAAAAGGTAACTATTATTTTTTTATTGTTCTCTTGGGTATGATGTTTCTGGGTTACTCCTGTGGGGCACGGCAGGAGAGAGAAACCAGGGCAATTACCGAAAATAAAGAGAGAGATGAACTGATCTTACGATCAATTGAGGGACTGGAGGATTATCCGATTCCAACCTCAGTTGAGGTAATTGACATGTTACAGCGAGCGGGAGCAGCTTACATTCTGGGAATATCAAATTCTCCGGCAAATGTAGACAGGTATTTTACCGAACACAGCAAGGCTCTCAACCTTGGAGTATATGGCGCTGATCTTAGTTATGCTGCAACCTACGAAATGAATCAGGATATAAGGAGATATCTCCAGGTGTGCAAGCAGCTGATTGATGAGCTTAATATTTCCACTTCATTCAATCAGGGGTTCGTACAAAGGGTTGAGAGAAACCTGGATAACAAGGACTCTCTCATAAAAATCGTATCAGAATCGTTCTATGATACATATACCTTCCTTACCGATAATCGCAGGGATGATCTGGCCCTGCTGGTAATAACCGGCAGCTGGATAGAGGGTATGTATCTGACTTCACAAATTGCGATTGGCGCCAGGGATAATACGGAGATTACAGATGTAATAATACGTCAGAATGAACCGCTTGAAAGACTGATTGAACTGCTTGATTGCCATGAGGATGATGCCTTTATTCATTCTATTTACAATGACCTCAAGAAAATATATGAACTTATAAGCAATCAGCAATCACCCATGTCCGGTTCAGCTCTGGATTCATTTAGTGAAAAGATTGAAAGACTGAGGACCAGGATCGTTTCCTGAATTGTTATAGCTTACGCGGAATAAAGCTGGCAGGATAATTAATTGCCGGCTTTTTTTTAATTGGAATTAAGGTTTGCCGGT
>SLKJ01000186.1 GCA_007134675.1 Bacteroidales bacterium | reverse complement strand
TTGACGCTATGCTGACTGACAGGCTGTGGCACAAAAATGCAGACCATGCGAACAGCATGGCCAGGTTACTGGCTGATGAGGTCTCCAGGATTCCCGGCATTGAGATAACTCAAAAGGTGCAAATCAACGGCGTGTTTGCTGTCGTTCCCCCGGAAATTGTTCCTGAACTCCAGAAAGAGTATTTTTTTTATATCTGGAATCCGGAAACTTCAGAGGTCCGGTGGATGACCTCCTGGGATACCACTGAAGAAGATATAAGGGGGTTTGTCAGTTTGCTTAGGGAAAAAATGGGGGTGAGATCATCAGGATAATGGTCCGCCGCACCTGCCCGGAATGCGCCCGGCCCGAAAAAATCAAACCAAATCTAACCATGAACCATTATCTAAACTTTACTCCATCGCAAACCCTTATCAGGAGTCTGCTGACCCATACCCGGAACCGGTGTCTGCCCGTTGCGCTTTTTGCAATTCTGTTTTTCTCCTGCGGCGAAAGGGAGCAACCCGTTATTGAAACGGAACCAGGTGCCATCAGGGTTTACAGGGAGAACCCCTGGTACTTCCAGTACCAGGGCGAGCCGCTGCTGCTGCTCGGTGCGTCCGACTACCACAACATATTCCAGCGCCCCGACCTCATTGAGCACCTTGACAGGATGCAATCCTTCGGCGGCAACTACGTGCGCAACACAATGGCCTCCAGGGAGCTGCTGCCGGATCACAGCGACCTCTGGCCCTATTATATTGTGGAGCGGACAGATGACCCGCTGATCAATATCTACGATCTCGACCGCTGGAACGATGAGTACTGGCGCCGCTTCGCCACCATGCTTGAAGAGACCCACAAGAGAGCTATAATAGTTGAGATAGAGCTTTGGGAGCGGCATGACACCTACCGCACACGCGACCAGGCAGGCTGGCTTCGACACCCTTACAATCCAGACAACAATATCAACCTTTCTGCAGAGGAATCAGGATTGCCGGCTGGTGAGTGGCACGACCCCTGGAACCATACCGGTCATCCCTTCTTCAATTCTGTGCCCGGACTGATGGACCTCCCGCTGGTGCTTAGATACCAGGAAGCTTTCATCGACAAGCTGTTGTCCTATACCATCGACTACGATCACATTCTTTACAACATGAACAACGAGACCCTTGAGCCGGTCGAATTCGGCAAGTACTGGGCGCGATACCTGCTGGAGTGGGCTCTCGAAAACGGCAAGCACATTGAGCTGACAGACATGCAGGATAACCACAACGTAACCGAAGAGCCGGTCAAAAGGGTTATGGATTCCGATCTTTACACTTTCGTGGATATTTCCCAGAACAGTTTCCAGAAGGGTGAGACGCACTGGGAGAGGATAGGATACATCCGCAGGTACCTCTCCGGATCCCCCCGGCCTGTAACCAATGTCAAAATATACGGGGTGGATACAGCGCCTCCGCCTGACGACTTCTGGGGTGATACCGACGATGCCATACAGAGGTTCTGGCGCAACATTATCGGAGGCTGTGCCTCGGCCAGGTTTCACAGGCCGCCATGGGGCCTAGGCCTCAGTGATATTGCTGCATCCAACCTGAAAAGCCTGCGGATGGTTACCGATTCGATGGATTTATTCAACCACTTGCCGGCCAACCACCTGCTTAGCTACAGGTCATACAATGAAGCATACTGCATGGCGCTGGAAGGGAATGAATACTTGATTTATTTCCCGGCTGAGGGGGCAGTATACCTTGATGCCCTGCCTGGAATCTATGAGATTTTATGGATCAGGACCCAGATTGCCGGCTGGCAGGAACCGTATACTATAGAACTTCCGGGATATATTGAAACACCGGACCACGACCATTGGGCGGTGCTGATAAGGAAATTTGACGAAGATGGCAGATAACAAACTTCACCAGGGCAGAGGCCCAAAATCTCAACAAGCAATGAAAATTAATATCCTGATACCTATTTCTGTTCTGGCCTTTGCTGGTTCTTTGCAGCTTCTCAATTCACAGGACATCATGCGCGTGAAAGATCACCGGATATTTGATCCGTGCGGAGAGGAGCTTATCATGCGGGGTATCAACGAAATGTTCATCTGGGGCGACGATGTGACCGGTGAGCTTATCATGCCCGAGATAGCCCGTACAGGAGCTAATACTGTCAGGATAGTATGGGTTACTGATGAAAGAAATGCCAATGCTTCACCCAGGAACCTTGACAAGGCGATACAGAATGCCATAGACAACAACATGTTCCCGATGCCTGAACTGCACGATGCCACGGGAAGGATGGAGAGAGTTCCAGCCCTGGTCGATTACTGGACACGGCCTGATGTGGTAGAGGTTCTCAAAAAGCATGAGGAGTACCTTCTGCTTAATATTGCAAATGAAGCCGGCGACCACAATGTTACCGCTTCCGAGTTCAGGAAGGTGTATGCCGATGCCGTTGAAAGGATCCGTGCTACCGGACTGCGTTGTCCCCTGGTGATAGACGCATCGGGGTGGGGGCAGGATATAAGCATCCTGCAGGAGACCGGACCCTGGCTGCAGGAGCAGGATCCGGAACGAAACCTGATCTTCTCGGTGCATACCTGGTGGATCGATGATGACGGATCTACAGATCGTATAATCAATGAGCTTCAGCGCTCGGTAGATTTGAAACTGCCGCTTATTGTAGGTGAGTTTGCGCCCATGGGTGTTCAGTGCCGGGAGTGGTTTGACTACAAAACACTGATGGCCGAATGTCAGCGTCACGGCATTGGCTGGCTTGCCTGGTCGTGGGGGATGGTTCGCAACGGCGACTGCCACCTGATGGACATGACCGGCGGGGAGGCACGAGGAACCTTTGAAGGGTTGCACAGCTGGGGCAAGGAGGTAGCTGTCACAGACCCCAACAGTATCATGAACACCTCGGTGCGCACCTATTACCTTGAAAACGGCAGGTGCAGGTAAGCTAAGCCTGATAAAGCAGTATTAAATACAGAAACTATGGTCTATCTCCTAGGGTTTGTTAGTCAAATAACATCAGAAAAACATAATACAGATAACGCACAGTTAGCGTTTATGCAATAAGCATCGGAAATAAAGAAATTTATAGTTACTCTATCTTTAAAAACAAAATGATGAAGACAAAAAAATATCTTATACTATTTTACCTTGTTTTTCTTTATGAATTGAGTTTAGGACAAACTATTAGTACGCCTAATGGCTTTAATATACGGACAGGTGTTAATCTTGGCCTATGGCTTTCATCATCTGAGAAAAGAGGACAGGAAAGAGAACAATTTATCCTTCAATCAGATTTTGACACAATTGCTTCTATTGGATTTGACCACATTAGATTGCCCATAGACGAGGTACAGTTTTGGGATGAGAAAATGGAAAAGCAGCCCGAAGCTTTCACGCTAATGCATAATGCAATTAATTGGGCAATTGAAAATAAACTTAGAATTATTATCAATCTGCACATTATCCGTTCACACCATTTTTTCAAAGCTGAGTCTAATACATTATGGAAGGATTCGCGGGAACAGGATAAATTAATAAACCTCTGGAAACAATTGTCTGCTGAACTAAAAAAATATCCAAATGATTATGTTGCCTACGAATTATTAAATGAACCAGTTGCAGAAAATCATGATGATTGGAATAAGTTGCTTGGCAGGCTGGTTAAATCAATTAGAGAGATTGAAAAGGAAAGAACATTGGTAATTGGTTCAAACCTTTTTCAGGGAGTCGAAACTTTTCCTTATCTAAAAGTTCCAGGGGGTGATAAAAACATAATTCTGACTTTTCATTATTACAGGCCATATGCATTAACTTTTTACAAAACCCCTTGGTCTGATTTGAAGGATTACAATGGTAAAGTTTATTACCCGGGAGAGGTTGTGCCAGAAGTTGAGCTTGTTAACTATTCAAATGAGTATAAGGAAAAGATAAAGTGGGCAATTGGTTATTATGATAAAAATACCATACAAAATGATATAAATATAGCAATTGAGGTTGCCCGTGGACTAAAATTGCCATTGTATTGTGGCGAGTATGGCGTTTATCCAACTGCCCCCAAAGATGCTGCATTGAGATGGTATCAGGATTTGACAGATATTTTCAGGGAAAATAATATTGCATTCTGCCATTGGAATTATAATGCTGATTTTCCAATTGTTGATGACAATTCAAATCCATTACGTCCGTTGGTAGATATATTAACCAAATGAAGCACGAAACGCTAACATCATGTATAAAACATTGGGGCCTAAGTGGTAATTTGAAACATTCTGACCCGCATCAACTTTTGTAACGGCAGACAGGGAAGAAGCCACAATCCCCAACGTTTTATACATGTACCGGTCATATTTAAAAAAAAATGTATCTTGGATCATTATAAATCTCCGGGCATCTTACCACGCCTGCTAAACTTAATTTGAATGAATGAACATCAGGACCAAATTAAACCTGCACCCAGAAGCGGTGTGGGTTGTGGATTATTGATCGGGATATTCCTGTCGGTAGTAATCATGGGAGTTGCATTAATCCTTTTTGAATCTGCCATGGATAATGAGTATCTTCCTTTTGCGGTTGGAATGTTGATTTTTTATCTGGTTCTTGGAGTGACAGCTCTTGCCGTTATGAAGAATTTTAAAATCAGTGTCCGGTCAATAACAGGAAGCTATGGACGTTTTAAGGAAAATATACGGTTATCGGGCTGGGTTATTCCATTGATGGTTATTTCGACCTGCACGGCATTCATAATTCTTGCCCTTTTCGCTGTCATCAATGAGAACCTGTACCACAGTTATCTTGAGTTGGGGGATCGATTAAGCTGGCCGGCCGAATCACCTGCTATCGTTCATCTGCTGATGGTTATAAGTGCTGTTATACTCGCTCCCGTTGTTGAAGAATACATTTTCAGGGGGATCCTTCTCAGTTCCTGGACAATTAAATGGGGTGCCACCAGGGCTGTAATCATATCCAGTTTTATTTTTGCCATCTTTCATATTGACCCTGTCGGGGCATTTGTTGCCGGGGTGGCGCTTTGCCTGATTTATTTCCATACCGGCTCACTGTTGCTTGTAATATTTATCCATATGATCAACAATGGTTTGGCTGTAGTGGCAATGTTTCTGCTACCTGATATGTTCGCTACGGAAACTCCGGGCAATGCAGTCCGCCAGCTATGGTATGTCATACCGGTCCTGGTATTATCGTTATTGATTATATGGCCGATGATCCGGAAATACTGGCCTGAAAAAAACGCTCTTCCTCCTGATATCCGGTCCACTGAATAAGCTTGTTGACCAGTTATTTCCTGCCGGTTTCATCAGCTCTTTCAAGGTATGGCTGCGGTAATCCTGCTAGTCCAGTACTTTTTCAACAAGGTCCTTTCTGCCCGTTTTCAAAGGCTCTTTCCTGATCCCGTTATGTTAATCTCTGTAATTCAATAGTTTGTCAGCCAGATCCTTTCTGCCCATTTTCAGAAGCTCTTTCCTGATTCTTTCCCTGTACTCCTTCTTATACCAGAAAAAGAACTGTTGTTGGGCAAGCTTTTCCTGTCTGGT
>SLKJ01000111.1 GCA_007134675.1 Bacteroidales bacterium | reverse complement strand
GTCCCTGTACGGTTACATCCCGGCTGATCATAATGGCATCGTCCCCTTGTTCAGCGGCAGCTTTGACAAACGCTCCCTTGTCACTGTTCCCTCCTGGTGCAACAATTATCATTGCATTTTCTAGAGGATTTTCATCTGTGTCCTGCACATTGAAAGTAACCAGGTGCTTCTGGCGGTCGGTCACCGCCGTTGCGTCCCTTCCCAGGGAATAACTGTTATCAGCGTCATATGAGAAGGCCCGGTAATAGTACCGGGTATCAGGTTCCAAGGGGCTATGGCTGTATGTCAAATCGCTGCCGCGATAAAGCACTGTGCCGCCACCATCTATTGTTTCACCTGCATTGTAAACAGATTCATCTTCTGGCGTACCGAAAATACCGTCTTCCGACCAGGCTATCATCACATTGTCATCATTCTCATTTTTGATCCAGCCCAGATCTATCTGTGAATGTCCGTCTATCGTTGCGCTGAAGGCCTGCACACCCGCAACACGGCCAAGGAACGCTTGTGCGGCCATCAGAGCCTCATAGGCATTAAGCCCTCCCGACCCCAGCTTGTCCTGGTATTGTTCATTGTTATACTGGTATATGTCATCGACATTGCTCACCAGGATGTCCCACAGCTCCTGCGGGCTCAGTAACCCGTAAACATTTGAGATCACAAGCGCAGCCACCCCCGATACATGGGGGCATGCCATCGAGGTGCCCTGCATGAGTCCATAGCCTCCCGGTATAGTGCTCAATATGCCGGTTCCAGGGGCAGATATGTCGATCCAGTCACCGTAATTTGAGAACCCGGACTTTTTACCCTGGTTATCATAGGAGGCCACAGCCATGGCGCCTTCATAATAGGCAGGATACCATTTGCCGTCATCGTCATCATTCCCGGCTGCGAATATTGTTATCCCCCCGCCGATCAGCGCTTCGCCACCGCCATAGGTATTGAAATAGTCTATTCCGTCAAGAGCAGACTGATTGTACACGTCAGGTTCAAGATAACCCCAACTGTTCTGAGATATTGCAGCTCCATTGTCGGCGGCATACGTATACAGTGCAAGGTCGGTCCATCCATGCTCTCCTTCAAGAATATCGAGGGTCATCAGCCTGACCCCGTCGCCTTCACCGGTACCGCCTGCAACTCCGGCTACTCCTTTGCTGTTGTTAGTCACTGCCGCGACTGTCCCCGCAACATGTGTTGCATGGTCATCTGCCCGGGTATTTTCGCCTTCCGGCCCTATATCATCCCATACATTTGCAGCCAGGTCTTCGTGTGCAAAATCCATCCCGTCATCAAAAATGGCAACAATCACTTCCGGCCTCCCTTTTTCAATCTCCCAGGCAGCCTCAAGGCTTATATCAATACCAGCTATCCCTGTCTGGCCCCAGACAGTCTGTCCGGTATTGTTATAGTGCCACTGATCTTCATAGTGTGGATCATCGGGGAAGCCTGATTTGGGCTGATCCGGGAATAAATAAGTGTCCGGAACGGGAACAGGGGCGATAATCCTTTTCCGGTAAACCGGTTCAGCAATTTCCACCTCTTCCAGCCGGGAAAAACTTTTTACCGCATCAACCACATCTGATTTGGAGTCCAACTCAATCTCAAACCAGAGATGGAAACCCCAGGCTTTATGGGCTTCACGATTCTGCAATGATTTTGAATCATGGTCATACAGGCCTTGCATCAAAGGCCTGTAACTGCTTGCTCCAAACTGGCTGTTAAGTTTATCAATTACTGCAACACCGGTCTTCACAATGTCGCCTTTGGAGGCCTTTATTGCCTTATCGGGAATGAGCTCCTCCAACTCCGGTTTGAACTTAACAAGAAGCTTCCCGGGCTCATACGCCTCCGGGGAGATATTATCGATATCGACAGGAGGCCGTTCACCTCGAATTACCGGATAATCTCCGGGAATACCCGGGTTAGCTGATATAGTGAAAACAAAAAAACACAATAACCCAATAATTCCTGTACATGTATTTCTCATCTGCCTGGATTTTGGTTAAGGGGTAAGATTAAACCCCAAATAAAATTATATCGTTTATGAAAATTTATTTCAATGGGTATTTCTTTGAAGGTGGACATAAAGAGATCCTGCAAATCAGATTAGGTAAAATAGCACCATTTTCCTGACTAAACAAATTATTTTTAATGTACTTTTGTGTGTTTTATAACAATCGCAGAATGCGACTGCAAAACAGCACCATACGAAGTTAAATATATTGATATACTGATAAATGGATGTTTCTTTTCTGGACACGAATCTCTTTAATTATGTGATCCTGCCCCTTCTTATTTTTCTTTCAAGGGTGGGGGATGTCACAATAGGTACCATCAGGATCATTTTCGTGTCGAAAGGCAAAAAGTACCTGGCACCTGTTCTCGGTTTCTTTGAGGTGTTTATCTGGATACTCGCAATAAGCAGGATAATGCAGAATCTTGACAATTACGTCAACTATATTGCATATGCAGGAGGATTTGCGGCCGGGAATTATGTCGGTATGCTCCTTGAGGAGAAAATAGCAATGGGTGTCATGATAGTACGGGTCGTAACTCAGAAACCGGCAGAAATGCTGATTGAGCGCCTTACAAGTCTTGGTTACGGGATAACAAGCGTTGATGCCAGGGGAACAAAGGAAAATGTAAGTATCATATATACCGTGATCCAACGTAATGAGCTGAAGAATGTCATTAACATAATCAAGCACTACAACCCGAGAGCTTTCTATTCTGTTGAAGATGTCAGGTATGTTAACGAGGGGGTATTTCCTGTCAGGAAATCGATGATGGGAAGATCACCCAACGGAAGCGCGTTAAGAAGATGGAGGAAGGGCAAGTAGCCCGGTTATCTTACCCAGCCATTCGGCATCGGTATAGTCAAAATTCCCGTATTTCGCGCTGTCAACATCAAGCACGGCAATAATTTCACCGTTTTTTTGCCTTACAGGCACTACTATCTCAGATTTTGACCTTGCGTCACAGGCAATGTGCCCGGGAAATTCATGTACATTTTCAACCACTACCGTTCTTTCCCGGAGAACAGATGCCCAGCACACCCCCTTGCCATATTCAAGTTCCTGGCAGGCAACTGGTCCCTGGTACGGGCCGACAACAAGCTTCTTGTCACGCAGAAAATAAAAACCTGTCCAGAAAAACCCGTCCATTTTATGGTGAAGGATAGCAGCAACCGTAGCCATACGGGCAAGCTGGTCGTCCGATTTGGCCATTAACTCTTCGAGCTGGTTGAAGACCCTTGAGTACCTGCCGTTTTTAAGCTCAATACTGCCCATTTATATCACTTTTTCGATTTTTTCCCAAAAATACCAAACGGGTCGACAAATGTCTTGACTACTTTTTTGCTTTTTTTGGGATCACTCGGGGTCATCGACATTACAGGAATGTCGGACCGGTTTATGACTTCATGGGCAAATCTTCCAATATAGTGATCCCTCCACCGCGATTCCTGGTGCGTCATGACCATAATAAGGTCCGCGTCAATATCTGCCGCATATTTGATAATAACATCATAATCAGCCATATCGCTCTTTTTGAATAGCTTAATGTTGCAGGGCACACCATTTTCCTCTATCATTGCTTTGGCCCTTTTCATCTTTGCATATATCCGGCTGCTTGCAAGGCTTATACCCCCCGTAAGAACTGATACCATCCATATGGCTGAATTGAAGTGAAGTCCGAATGACACCGCATTGAAAACCTTTTCCCTGGTCTTCTTTGTCAGGTCGAGCGGAAGAACGATATTTTTGACCCCAAGGTTGTGCTCTTTGCCCTTTATCGTGATAACGGGACAATCGGAATTGGCAATTACATGGCTGGTATTTGTTCCTATATACTTTTTATAACCCTCGTCAACATCGTTCTTCCCCATGATTATAAATCTGGCCCTCAACTCATCAGCCACCTTCAGTATCTGTTCATACGCTTTTCCTTTTTCAATTCTGAAAGTTACGGGAAGTCCGAATTTTTCGGCAGTTGATGATGCAAGTTCTTTCAGTTTCTTTTCTGCTTCAGTGTATATTTTCTTTTGCTGGTCCTCTTTCAGGAACATGGAGGATATAATATCAGCAGACTCAATAATGTAGAGAATAATTACCTCTGCTTTCATAAACCTGGCGATACCTCTGGTCTGTTCAAGCGCGATCATTGATTGCTCATGAAAATCGAGAGGTACAATTATTTTATTCTTTCTTTCACTCATAAAAAGGATGTTTGATTTTTAACCGGCAGGTTCCGGCAGGCCAAGCCCAAATATACATTAAATTTTTTCTGCGTAAAATTACACACAGACGCATAAAAAAATTTATTGTTAAAGCGAAGCGGTTCCTTCTGTAAGTCAAAATTTTGTTAATTCTTAAAACAAAATTTTGGCTTTTTCACAGGAGAAATATAGACATTAATTCTGAAAGGGATATGAAGTAAATACATGGAACAATATGATATTATTTTTGTTTAATAACCCATTATATAAGTATTTTTGCGATCTGTATGAACTTCTTGACAAACCTCAGCAGCAGGGAAAGGAATACCTTTTATTTCCATTTTACATACTCCTTTCTGGAAGGGATGATCAGCGGCATTTTGGTACTCAATGAATTTGTCTTCCTCAAGAGTCTGCATGGCTCACCTTACCAGGTGAGTGTGCTGTTTCAGTTCAGTATGGTGGTGCTCATTGTTTCGGTTTTCATAAATGAGATCCTCAGGAGGGTTCGGAACAAGCAGGGACTTTTGCGGAGGACTGCCGTCATTACCCGGCTGCCTCTATTGTTCCTGCTGTTTTTCCCGCGTAACATCGCTGAGATGGGTGTTGACTCTTTTTACCATTATATATTCCTGGTAATATTTCTGGTATATTACCTTGCATCACCGCTTATTTTCCCTTCAATAAATATTCTCCTGAAACAGAATTACACACCTGAAAGTTTCGGGAAACTATATTCTTATGCAACCTCGTCAAAGAAAATAACAACACTGGCTGCCACGTTCCTTTTCGGTCTGCTGCTGGACAGGGACCCTTTTGCATTCGTATATATCTACCCCCTGATTGCTGTACTGGGGGTCATATCGGTATACCTGCTCACCTCAATACCCTTTGAAAGCGAGGATGAAGCATCAGCCAGGATACCCGGCGGCCGGCTGTTTTCAGGTGCCCTGAAAAGGGTTGCTGACATATTCCGCACCAACAGGCCATACCTGCATTACCAGGTGGGTTTCATGCTTTACGGACTAGCTTTTATGGGGACCAATTCAGTTATCACCATCTTTTACGACAGGGCCGTGGGGCTGAGCTACTCGAGCGTTGCATTTTACAAGAATTTCTTCAACCTTATTGCCATATTTCTGCTCCCGGTCTTCGGAAGGATGCTTGCAAACACCGATCCGAGAAAATTCGCGGCACTCACTTACGGTTCACTTGCCATGTATCTTCTGTCATTCCCCATAACCCTGATCTTTCCTGTTTATATTGATTTTATGGGTATTCAGATTTATTTTGCGTTACTGGCGGGAGTACTGTTCAACAGTATATTTATCTCAACCATGGCGATATCATGGAGTATAGGGTCGGCATTTTTCTGCAACCGGAATGAAGCGGGTGATTACCAGTCGATCCATTTGTCACTTACAGGTGTCAGGGCCATGTTCATGCCTCTGGCCGGGGTCTTTATTTACGAAATAGCAGGGTTCACATTCACCTTCGCCATGGCTGCCTCTTTCCTGGCCCTGGGTATAGTCATAATGTTCTGGTCTCAGAAGAAATACAAACTTACCAACAGGGAGTGAAAAGCAGGAGGATAAGGCTTATGCAGCAAAGACCATAGTAAACAGGCATAATCCCGTCACAAGGTATTAACATCCTCAAAGCATTGTGTCACCAAAGAATCAAAACAGGCGGAGAAGTATCCCCGCCTGTCGGAGTGATTCAGCTGAGGCTCGAACTCAGGACCCCATCCTTAAAAGGGATGTGCTCTACCAACTGAGCTACTGAATCATCCTGTAACTGTTTTTGAAAACGTTTGCAAAGATAACATCTTTAATATTCATCACAAAGCTTTTATCTTTTTTTAGATTGAAGTATTTTGCCCTGACATCATTACAAACTGATAGTCAATTTTATATAACCATGGGTATCATGTGGCAGCAACAGATGATTGAAATGATCGAAAAGATTTATTTATTTTTAGGGGATCATTTCCATAGCATTGAACCCATTTCATCAACACAGTGTGGAAAATAAAACAGTAATAATAACAGGTGCATCATCGGGTATCGGTCTTGCCTGTGCGTGGGAGTTTGCCGCCAAAGGCGCCTCAGTTGTGCTGGCGGCAAGGAATTTTGAAAAGATTACCGCTACTGCCGGCAAGATGAAAGAGAAGGGGCATAAGGCGCTGGCGGTCAGAACTGACGTCTCGGCCGAGTCCGATTGCAAAGCCATGGTTGAAGCAGCCTGTAATGAATACGGCAGTATCGATGTGCTTGTAAATAATGCGGGGCTCTCAATGAGGGCGCTTTTTGGCGATACAGACATTAAGGTCCTTAAACAATTAATGGACGTCAATTTCTGGGGGTCGGTATACTGTACCAAACATGCTCTCCCGTACCTTCTGGAGACAAGAGGGTCGGTGGCCGGCATCTCTTCAATTGCAGGGTACCAGGGTCTTCCGGGAAGAACCGGTTATTCCGCATCAAAGTTTGCAATGCATGGATTCCTGGAAGCTTTGCGGATTGAGTATATGGACAGGGGACTGCACGTGTTGATCGCAGCACCGGGATTCACCTCCTCAAACATCAGGAAAACTGCACTTTCAGGCGACGGATCTGCACAGGGTGAATCTCCCCGGGCAGAGGATAGGATGATGAGTGCCGAAGATGTTGCACGAAAAATTGTAGTTTCTGTTCTCAGGCGGAAGCGGACACTGGTTTTGACAACCCAGGGAAGACTTACAGTCTTGCTGAAAAAATTCGCTCCTTCGGTACTTGACCGGATGGTATACAACCACCTGGCAAAAGAGCCCGATTCACCAATTAAAAAATAAATCGCCATGTACTCTCATGAAACACAGGTGCGCGTAAGATATGGCGAGACAGATGCCATGGGCGTTGTCTATTATGGAATTTACCCCCTGTACTACGAAACAGGAAGGACCGAAATGATGCGTCACCTCGGGTTTACATACAGGAAGATGGAGGAGATGGGTATTGTAATGCCTGTCATTTCCATGGAGTGCCGGTACCGCAAACCGGCCAGGTATGACGACCTGCTCACCGTCCGGACCATAGTGCGCGAAATGCCCCGGACAAGGATAGTGTTCGACTACCTGATCTTTAATGAATCGGGTGAACTGGTTAACGAAGGCAGCACCACCCTGGTCTTCATTGACAGGGAAAGGGAGAGACCTGTAAGGATACCGGAATTCCTTGTAACGGTGCTTGAGAGCTGCTTCAGGTGATAAACTTCAGCTGCCATAATATTATAGTTAAGCATAATAGATTCCCTTACAAATTGCCTGACCTGTTAAAACAAAAGATATTCAGCAGGCTTCACAGGAAACCATCAATATTTTTTTATTTCTGCTGTAATGAAAGTTTAATATGTTCGTCTTCATTCTGAAAGGGTCGACCGGCAGATCGCCATTAACCGGGAAATAACCGTTAAGCGCTGCCGGCCGCCAGAAAGTCAGAAAATGAATATTAACAATTAAACCAAAAAGAGATGAAGAAGACGGCAATAATACTCGTTATGGCCATAATGCCTCTGGCAATGGCAGCACAACAGGATGTACCGGAGCGGATATTTCAAAAATATTCGGGCATACCTGGCATAACAAGCGTACAGATCTCACCCGGAATGTTCAATCTTATAGCCGGCATGGATCCTGATGACCATGATCTTAAAAGTCTGGCATCAGCAGTAAGTTCAGTGCTTATTCTCCATGCACCCGAGGCTTTGGTGAAATCACACTCATTCAACCTCTACAATGAAGTACTTAAGGACCTTACAGTTGAACAGTATGATGAACTTATGCGTGTAAGCAGTGCCGAACAGCAGGTTCTGATGCTTGCCAGCGAAGAGGGGGGATTGGTAAAGGAGTTGATACTGCTCGTGGGGGGTGATGGCGATAATGTGTTGATATGCATAAAAGGCAGTATTGATATGAATAAAATAGCGTCACTCTCCGGTATAAATGCACCCGGCATGCAGCATTTCATGAACCTGAATGATTAAAATAGATGCAGCAGGAGGTGGGCTGCAGACTGCTGAACAATAAAAAATATCACCTGCAATATGATTTTTCAGTAACAGGTGCTTATTTTGTAAAACAACTCTCTTTCGTTCGATGCAGATGGACACAAACCGGTTTAAACAGGATATACTGCCTTTGAAGAACAAGCTGTACCGGTTTGCCTGCTCGATGCTGAGCGACATGGATGAAGCACAGGATGCCGTACAGGAAGTGTTCATGAGGTTATGGAAAACCAGGAAAAAGCTCGAGGATATCAATTCACCGGAGGCATTTGCAATGACCGTAACCAGGAATTACTGCCTCGACAGGATAAAGGCACGAAGGACCGTATCCATTGAGCAGACGCAGAGCCTCATGTACACTGAAACAGGAGAAGAAGGTCCTGAAAGAATTGCCGAGATGAAAGATGCTGCCGGGTATGTGAGAAAACTGATGGAAGAGCTCCCCGAACAACAGAAAGCAATCCTGCATATGCGTGATATTGAAGGTTGCGATTTTGAAGAGATAGGAGAGGTGCTGGGGATGAATATTAATGCAGTAAGGGTTAACCTTTCACGTGCCAGAAAAAGAATCAGGGAACTATATATAAACACGGTTGAACATGGATCTTAATAGGATAAAAGCCATACTGGCTGATTATTATGAAGGGAATACCGGCAGGGAGGAGGAGGATCTTCTGAAGCGGTTCTTCACAACTGAAGATGTACCTCCTGAGATGGAGGCTGACAGGATGCTGTTTATGTCGCTGGCAGATGCTTCTTCGGAAGGTATTCCTGACATTGATTTTGATGAAAAGGTGATGGCAGCTATAGGGAAAAATGAGCGTAAAAAAGTCCGGTCAGGAAGAAGCCGGATGCTCTATATGGTGTCAGGCATAGCTGCATCAATACTGCTGCTGGCAGGTAGTTACCTGCTGCTTTTCGACAGGCAGGTGCAGGAGAGGATGACATATGATGTGTATTACACCGAGCAGGAAATGATGCTGGCCTACGAAGAGGCCAAAAACGCCCTGATTCTGGTCTCCTCGGTTATGAATACCGGAACTGAAGAGCTCAGATCGCTCACAAAGATATCAGATGCAAAACGTGAGCTGGAGGCAATGCACAGGTTTCACCAGGGTGCGAGCGAGCTAAGGGCCCTGTCAGTGTTTGAGGAGACCGTATCAGGCCTGCGGCAGTCCCCCGAAAAATAATAATTTACAATAAGGATCAAATCTGAAAAACCATAAAATAACGATAATATGAGAACAACAGTGATTTTCGCGACAATTATGCTGATGCCGTTCTGCCTCTTCGCACAGGGCAGTCCGGTAGACCGGCTGTTTGAGAAGTATTCCGGACGTGAGGGGTACACCTCCGTCTATATTTCACGTCATATGTTCAGGCTGTTTGCAAACGTTGATCCCGAAAACAAGGAATTTGAAGAGGTTTTCGGCAAGCTGACAGGCATACGGATCCTTGCATCCGACCATAAGTCCCCCACAGGCGTTAATTTTTTCAACGAAATAATGGCTGATCTGCCTGCCGGTGAATACGAGGAGCTTATGGTCGTCAGGGAGAGGGACCAGGACTTCAAGTTCCTGATAAAGGAGAAAGATGGCATTATAAGCGAACTATTGATGGTTGCGGGAGGAGCCACCAACAATGCGCTGATCAGCATCCAGGGTAATATTGACCTGAACACTATCGCCAGGATATCCCAGTCAATGGGAATCGAGGGACTTGATGCCCTGGAGAAAATTGAATAACGTCCTGCAAAATTATATTTATACCTTTGTAAGGGTCTGCCACAAACAGGCTGTTGACATATAAACAGAAACTGATGAATATAGTTACAAGAACATTACTGGCCGCGGCCACCTCGGTTATGATCCTCTTTCCGGGCTGCACCCATGAGCCAAAGTCTTTCGAAGATGAGGTAAGGCACCTTTACCAGGACAACAGGGGGTTCTTTTACCTTAAGATACCTCCGGCCCTGCTGACACTGGCTCTCAGCGTAGCAGACGACCCCGAAATGAGCCGCTTTTTTGGCGATGCCAGGCAGGTCGGGTTGATATCATTCGGCGAAGGCATTCCGGCATCAGAAAGCAAAGAGATTATCACTAACTTGGAGGAACTGCTGGCCAGGTACGAATACGAGGAGCTTATCAGGATATCTGACAGTGACAAGCTGATAAATATGAAAATTAAGGAAAACAGCGGGAAAGTAACTGACCTTGTTACCATAATATCACAGCCGGGGGGGGCTGTTATGGCGATAACCCTTTCGGGGGATATTGACGTCGGGCAGATAGTTATGATGGCGGCTGACTTTGATTTTGGCCAGCTTATGGAACTCCAGGCAATGGGAGGGAGGAGGTAAGACCTAAATTCCTGACTTCAGTTCAATAACGGTTATTTCTGGAGGCATGCCGATCCGGCCCGGAAAAGCCACATAACCCAGACCCCTGTTCACATAAAGGAACTGACCGTTATCGATGTAAAGCCCTCCCCATCGGGGATACCTGATCCCGCTGGGACTCCAGCGAACCATTGCAGTCTCAATGCCCACCTGCATTCCATGGGTATGGCCAGACAAAGTGAGGTCAACATTGCTTCTGCCAAGCACCTCGGCATCCCAGTGCGTCGGGTCGTGCGAAAGCAGTATCACGAACGGGAAACCGCCTGTACCCGCAAGCGCCTTCTCAAGATCGCCGTACCTGGGAAAAGGCGGTTTACCCCAGTTTTCTACCCCGGCCAGCACAATGGTATCGTTGCTGCGCACAAGCGGCTCCCATTCATTCATCAGCAGACTCCAGCCCATGTTCTCCTGTGCGGCGAGCATTTCCTTCATATTGGCCTTCTTTTGGGCATCTGACTCCCACTGAAAATAGTCACCGTAATCATGATTCCCGAGAACGCTGTACACACCGTCGGGGGCGGTCAGTTTACCCAGTATTCCGGTAAACCCGTCAAGCTCGGCGGTAAAATTATTAACCAGGTCGCCTGTGAACACTATCACGTCAGCCTGCTGCCTGTTAATGATCTCAACTGCCTGCCTGACCCTTTTTGTGTAGCCATAGAAACTGCCGATATGCAGGTCGGATATATGAACTATCCGGTATCCGTCGAACGAGGCCGGGATGCCCGGCGAACGTATCTCTGTCTCGCTTACGCGGAAGTCAAAGCGTCCGACAGCCACACCGTAAATGATACCCAGAAAGGGCAGGATGGCAATGATAATACCTGTACGGCTCAGGAATTTCCTTCGTGGCGCGTTTACTTCCCCGGAAGGGAATTTACCGGTTTTAAAGTATAAAATAAACAGTCCTGCAATATTCTCAAACAGCAATATCAGATCTTCCAGGAGATGGAAGGCGATGAATACCAGCTTCGGAATATAAAACAGGAGGGTATAGGCCACGATGTAGTAGTACCTGTTGAAAACGGGAGGAGATGGGTCGGCCGGTCGACTGTAAACTGCATAAATCACAGCCAGGAAAAGAATTACCGGTACCAGCCAGTAAATCAGCCTGAACACTGTTTTTACCAAACCGGATGAAGGCATGTCAAAAACTACCTTTAAACCTTTATAGGCATAAAGATCAATGAGAAGGACAAAAAGCGCAAAAACCAGTACGGGGAACATTCAACCAGAATCAAATAATCATTATTAAAACACACAACCCGGCATTTTGTTGTATACCATCCAACAAGAGGTGCGCCGGGCACCCCTTTGCCACAGGTAGAAGGTCCACAGGAATCTCCGGAGGATTAATAAAAGACATTCCAGAATTTGATGTCAATGGGCGAGACGATCCCCATTTTTTCAATGTCTTCAGGGGTGGTGACCGATTCCACATATTCATTGGCCGCATCAAACGATTCTATGCTCATCAGCACCTTAACGCGGTTGGAGTTATCAAACTCCCTGAAAATATTCTCAACCCGCAGCCCCGCCTGAATACGTTTCGGCTCATTCTCACCAAACGCCTTATACCATTTCTTAAAATCCGTCACCGTGTATGTAGCTATAAGATAAATCATTATTTAAAATCAACAATTAATTAAAACTTACATCAATATTAACGTTTTTCCGTTTAAATTTAAAAGCAATCAGCAGGATTTTTGCTATATTGAACAATGTTCCAAAGCTTCTTATATATGCCGATCAGAGCAGCTGTTTGTAAACAGCAGGTAGCGGGTTCGAGTCCCGTGAGAGGCTCGGGGTATTCTTAAACTGGGCTGAAATTGGGCTGTTGTAGTACACGGCCCAAGTTCGAGACCTGTGAGAGGCTCAAAATAAATGCATGGAAATTTGAAATAAAGAATTAATTTTGGTCTGAAATGCGGGAGTAGCTCAGTGGTAGAGCATCAGCTTCCCAAGCTGAGGGTCGCGGGTTCGATCCCCGTTTCCCGCTCTGAAAAACAGGAACTTGCAAGCATATTTTGCAGGTTCCTGTTTTATTGTTGAAACTACATCACGCGTACTCTGTTTTTGTCACAGCAACTCTTTTTGACAGGTGATCTGCATCACCTGTCCTCACTGTGTCATATCACCATCAAAACGACAACTGTTACCTCAGATCAACGTAAAAATTAACAGAAACCAATCCTATTGATATGAGACCCTTAATACTTTCAATCATAATCGCCTGTTTTATACTGCCTTCAGTGAAAGCCGGTCAGTTTTACAATTGCGGGGAATACAAGATAATTGGTTTTTCCATGCATCACTTTACCTCAGGCAGTGGATTTGAACAGAGCTTAAGCTTTAATACAAGCATCGAAAAGGACAGAAGGCACCTTGAAGCGGGACTGATAATGCAGCTCGGATCAGGCCGGGTCTCAGGGGGAGAAGTGATTTACAGGCAATACCTGTCGCCGGTATACAAAAGATACGGTCAGAATCAGAATTTCAGGTTTTATTTCCAGTTCAATCTGATCTTTCGCGAACACTATTTGAGCAGTGATCCCGGCGCGATCCCGATTGCAACACATCAGGAGGTCTTTCAGGACAGAAAAGTTCCCACATTTGAGCAATATGCCGGAGCAGGTGCAATGGTCAGGATACATAATAACCTCTTTGTCAATGCCAGCCTGGGTTATGGTCTCATAATGGGCTCTGCAGATAATTACCTGGTTGAAGCCTCCGGCCCTGTTTGCTATAAAAAGTATGACCACGGTATGTCGGCAAAATTTGGCCTGGGGTACTTTTTCAAGAGATAATAGTATATGAGTCAGGGAGCCGGTTTTTCAAATACAGCAACGAGGCTGTCCCTGAACTGAGGTAATGCAGTAAACGGAGAGGCCAGTACTCTTTTCAAACTCCACGAATTATAAAAATTTACAGTGTAGCACTCTTTCACATCCAGACCGGCAGCAGCACCCATCTGCTCAAGTTCCTTTTTCCTGTATTCCCTGTAATGCCCGGGGTTGCCTTTGTAATATCTTATCCTTTCAAATGGATTTCCCCCGAAAAACATCACAATCCTGTTCCTGAGCGAAACAGCATTGGGAGTTGTCACAACTATTTTACCTTTTGGTTTCAGCATGCAGGAGAGCATCAGCAGGCTGAATTCCGGTGCTGTATAAAGATGCTCTATTGTATCGCCAAAAACTATCAGGTCAAAATGATCATAATATTCCGGATATAGTTCTGTACTTCCCGAATCATTCAGGTCAAAAACTATATGAGGAATTTCCGGCATGGGTTCCTGCTCCCTGTGGCCCCCGTCATCTGTACCCGGTTCAAATCCCATTGACCATACATTGTTGTAGTGGGAAGAGATGAGCCGTGTCAGGCGTCCGCGTCCGACATCAAGAACAACGGAATTCCGGTCTGGCACATATTTTTTGCATATATCCAGGGTCCTTATAAACCTGCCGGCATGGTATTCATTATACAGTTTGCTGCTGGTGGGTCCGCATGTGATCGCTTTCTCCGCTTCAGTCAGTCTTTGTATCAGCTTTTCTGCCCTTTGCCTGGATTCCGTCATAAAGGAGGAAATTGAGGCTGATTATGCTGATTTGGCCCGTTTTCCCATTGCAGAAATGGATAAGTTTCTTCCTCAATTATACTCCAGATATTTATGAAGTCCCAATCCATAAAATTCTCCGTAATGACCATGTTAAAGGTGCTTCTGCCTGTTCCTCCATCACTTGCCGTTCTGCCGGAACTATCCGTGTCCCAGTAGCTGTTTGTTACCACTCCTGTTTCCCAGTCTGTTATACCAATCAGTCCGCCAAAATCAACTTCTCCTGACACCCTTCCTGTTGAATAGGAATGAAAGACCAGTCCGGAATTATATCCCACCAGTCCCCCTGCTCCCGCAAGTGCTGATACATCAATCATTGAATATGAATTCATCACCGATGCCCCTTCGCCATTCCTGCCAACAAGTCCGCCAACATAAAACTCTCCGGTTACTGCGCCCTCTACAAAGTATGGCAGGGAATAACAGCCGGAAACAACAGCCTGATTATCATTCAGACCGACCATCCCGCCAACATCCTCACCGGAGAAACTGCTGACGTTGACTATTGCAGACGATTCACTTACAAGTGCAAGCTCACCGGTGCTTCTTCCGGCAATACCACCAACTATAACATCCCCGTATATTTCGCCAGTAACATGTACGTTTGATATTTGGGAATTCTCGCTTGATCCGACGATTCCGCCGACAACAGTTCCCCCCTCAACAAAAATATTCTCAAGGCCAAGATCATATATTGCTGCCCCGATTGCATAGCTGAACAATCCCTGGTGAGATTCAATACGTTCTATAAACAGGCCAACGATCACGTGCCCGTTACCGTCGTAAGTGCCACCAAAAGCCATTGGCACCCATCCATCCCCGGCAGTATAAGTGCTTTCAGTCAGGTCAATATCTGCCTCCTGCCTGAAATGGGCATTGGGAGCAAACCTGACATTATAAAGGTGCTCATCTGTTGCAATTATATAAGGATCCAGTTCAGTACCGGTGCCGCCACCAAATTCCACAACAAGATCATCATCCCTTATGCACCTGACCGACAAGCCTGCATTCTTAGGACTGTTTTGCTGGTATGCTTCTTCTGAATAACTCTCCACAAACATTATTGAAGCCTCATTTACATCGAGCTCGGTCGACGACCAGAACTGGGCATTATCCCCCAGACTGAAAAAACCTCCTGCCGACCACCTGTAACCTGCCGGCAGGGCTGTGAAACCTGATTCGTTGGTTGCACCGTAATTCGGACTGTTCCACCTGGGGTGGCTGTCAGGTTGGGTACGGGTGCTTTTAAGCGCACCTCCGGCACTACTCCACAAATTATCTATCAGGTGCTGGTATTCACCCTCATCAGGCACACGCCAGCCAGCCGGACAGATTCCGCGTTGATCACTTACTGCATACCAGTTATACAGTGCGCCGTATGACATCAGCATTTCATGTTCAGTAAATATTCCATCAGCCGACCAGTCTGTATGATCATAGATAGCATACGCACCACTATCCGTTTCAGCCCATTCAGCTCCAGCAAGTCCGGTCAGGATTTCATTACCATTGCTGTATATGGAAGTTCGCAGGTTTTCTGCCATCCACTCTATGCCGTCGATCACAATGGTGTAATACTGGTTGCCTTCAATGTCCTGCAAGATGTCATTATAAGTGGTGAAAACAATCGTTTCACCATATCCATAGCCCGAATCAGGATTAAAGGCAACAGGTCTTACATAATAAAGCGTATTGGGTTCCAGTCCACTCACCTCATATCCATATCCTCCGGGTTCATTGGTGACTGAAAGGTACTGCTCGTGATTTTCTATATCAGGGTCTGGGAAGGTGCTAAGTAAGAAACCTACGTCATTAACGTCATTCCCGTCGTTTATCATAAATGATTCCAGCTCTGCGGAATTTGTGGTTATATTATATACAGCTGTATTACGGAACCTTGGGATACCAAAGCCATATATACACCGAATACTCAAACCAGGGTTATCCCAGATAGGTTCAAAATACACTCCCGCCCACTCGGCATCAATAGATATGTAAACAGCCTGATCTTCTTCTAAATAATCCTTTGGATTATCATTATCTTTGCCAGAAGCATCCTCATCATCGCCTTTACCTTTCCAGTAAAAGAAATCATCAAGGTCATCCACAGTGGATGATGTCCACCAGGAACCATTAGTACCAAGTCCCCAGAACCCGTAATTGATCGTTCCTCCCGGGAGGGCTTCAAATTCGCTTTGCCCAACATCGCCTATATTTGGTTCATCCCAGCGGGGGTGGGGATCGGGCTCTGTGCGTGCCGACTTCAGCTTGCCCCCGGCAATTTCTTCACCGCCAAGATGATCGACAAGATCATCCCAATCATGTGCTGTTGGCACATACCAGCCGGCCGGACAAATACCCCTTTCATCCATTACAACCTGCGAGTTATACAATAGTCCGTAATATTCAACCATCTCCTCCTCCGATCCTATCCCTTCAACCTCCTCGTGGTCATAGGCAATGTATTCGGGAACGCCATATTCGTAACCCCAATCCCAGGAAGGGGGATTTGATATCTCACTTCCATCCCTGAACCTTGTGGTTATTAGGTTTTCACCCATCCACAACTGCTCGCCGATCTCTACAATGGGGTAGAAGTTGCCGTCAATATCGGTAACTCCCGGATGGGGATCAATAATCACCTCCTCCAGGTGATCACCGTACCTGATCACAGCATTATCAATGTATGCATTGATTTCAATTTCCTCCTCTCCGCTGTATGAAATGACGATATGGCCGGACAGGAGCTCATATGGAGCCCCTTCAATCACCTCATGCATCACCATCTGATTGTTGATCCAGACATAAACATCAAGGTCTCCCGCATTGTACCTGATGTAGAACTTAATGGTATCAATAGCTTCGGAGTCTATCTCGGCAAAACCAACGGTGCTAAACCCTTCATAATGATGCTCATAACCAATGTAAAGATTATTACCGGTTATAAAGGCGGTTATATAATTACCGTAACTGGCAAGCCGGCTGACAGCAAGATCGCTATTGCCAGCTCCCAACAAATCCCCTGAAAGTTCGATCGAGAAATCGGTAACCGGCCCGGCCGGTGAGATGGCTATAAGTTCAATATATTCGTTAAAACCGGTGTAGTTGAAGTTAAGTTGCCCATCTGAAATGGTAATGGACTGGCCGATAACATCATAGTTTCCATCCCTTATCCAGGGGGTGTTGGAATCGGTAAAATCGTCATCAAACAACCCATATTCTTCTATATAGTCGTTATAGGCTATTTCAATACCATCGATTGACACGGCAAATGATTCATGCACAGGGTCACCCTGGGCAAGTATGAACATCTGGCCGGAGAACAAACCTTCATCAACACCCGTAGTAACATCACTATAGATCATGTTATCATCGACATATGCGCTCACAAGCATATTATTACCGGATTGCCTTTCCATATCCAGCCTGAAGCTGCTCACAGGGTCAGGGACAGGCACTGACGCAAGCACTGTCAACTCAGGTTCAGCATAATCCGCTATATCCTCTGTAAACACAATATTTACGTCACCATCTTCGATAATTATTGCCAGCATGCTCTTAAATCCCATCCTGCCAAATCCGGTTCGTTCAACACCTTCATAAATGGTTCCGGGATACATTGTGAACGAGAAATCGTCACGGGTTGCCCCTAAAGGTGTCAGCAGTGTTGCACGGCCATGATCACCATATATCAGCATCTCATTTACTTCAGCTTCAACATATGCAAATACATCATAGCCCAGAACAGCCCAGCCTTGTTCATCATGGAAACGAAAATCCTCCGTGTAGCTTCTGGAGGTTACCGGCCCCGGAGGCACTTCATCTGTAAGTACCCCGAACAAAGCCCCATTCTTTGGCGCTATTGACCTGATTATTTCAGTGGACTGCTGCCACCAGAAATCTACCAGGTGCGGCGGCTCAGGATCGATCAGCCCCAGATCAAGATCCAGGTTGAACGTGCCGGGTACCGTCACCTCTCCTGAAGAGTAAACCGTACCGTCTTCATTGTAGGTAACATATACTATATCCAGGTTGAATCCGTATTCCCTCACAAAGAATTTACCGTACCTGCCTTCATTCGTTCTGTATAGTACAATAGTTCCGTCAGGGATCATGTTGTTTTCATTGTCACTGCCGTCAATTTCTTCATCAGACAAGGGGAAACCTGCAATAAACTGCCTTGTAATTGCATCAAATTCAGGGTAGTCAAAGGGTACGCCAAATATAACCTCCAACTCCTGCTCGCCGGCAACATTGTTGGCAAAGGTATAAGTGCCCATGCCTCCTTCACCTATCGTAACCTGGTTAAGCACACTAACACCATTCAGTAACACATCCCTTATCTCCTGTTCTGCTTCATAGTTGGGGTAGAAGTTGAAAGTCATCGATTCGCCCCTTACGAGCTCAAATGATCCATCAGGCTCAACAAATCCGTCACCCTGTGAGGCCACTGTAATTATATTGTTTGTCCAGAAGCTTCTTGCGGTACCGTACCCTGCACCGGCCTTGTTCTCAGCATATGCCCTCACGTAATACTGCCTTCCGGGCAGCAGGTTCTCAAGCTCGCCGGTAAAACTGCCCAGTCCGTCGAATCCGTCAGCTATTATCTCTTCTGTCCACTCCGAGTAATCGGTGTCGACCCTCGGCCTCTCCCTGAGGCTCCAGGCAAGTCCGCGTCTGATTATATCTGCATCGCCGT
>SLKJ01000071.1 GCA_007134675.1 Bacteroidales bacterium | reverse complement strand
GAATTTCGTACAGAATTTGAATGTCTCATTAACTATTTTTTAAGTTAATTTTTCAGGTATATCATATATTATGATTGTAGTAAAACCAATAGGCGGACTGGCCAACCGGATAAGGGTGTTATCATCATCTGTCGTATTAGCCAATAAAACGGCAAAGAAGCTTCATGTCATCTGGGATTCAAACTGGGAATTAAATTGTCCTTATTATTCTTTATTTCAACCAAATGATTTATTTTCTGTTGAAGAGATTTCTTCAAGCAGGTTATCCGGCAGGATAAGCAAGCTCACTGGTATAGTATATAGAAAGTTAGGGTATAATTATCCATCTGGATATAAAAAAGTATTTATGGATAGTGACATAGAGCACCTGATGAAGACAAAATTTGATTTCACTTCCCTAAAGCAATATTCATCTGTATATATTAACACATGTTATCCATTTTATACGATTGATTATAAAAAGAATCATCTATCCGGTTTTTTTTCTCCCATACCATATATCAGTGAAGAGGTTGAAAAGATCTCTGAATACTTCAACCAGCATACTGTTGGAATCCACATAAGAGGAACAGATAACAAGGAATCAAAAAGGATCAGCCCGGTCAATGTTTTTATTAAATTGATGGAAAAAGAAATTAAAAACCATGATCAGACATTGTTTTTTCTTGCTACTGATGATCCCGATGTTGAATCTTCCTTAACAGGAAGATTCGGAAAAAGAGTTCTAACAAGGGAAAAAGAGCTTTCAAGAGATTCCGTAACCGGTATTCAGGATGCCTTGATCGATGTAATGTGTCTGTCGAAAACAAAATTTATTATTGGCAGTTATTTCAGCACATTTTCCGGATTGGCGGCAAGATTAGGAGGAATAGAATTAATAATTGCCCGTGATGATGAAACAGAAAAGATAAAACTGTTTTAAAACCTGTTAATCTCCCCAGGTTATCCCTGATTTAATAATTTTACCGGGAATTCCGCCAATAATGACATTTGTCTCCGTAAACTTTTTATTTACTAAGGAATTCGATGCTACGACCGTATCATTGCCCAGGATTGCTCCCTTGCTGATGGTACAGCGGTTCCCAATCCAGCAATTCTTTCTTATTATAATTTCATTATCCGGATTAATATGTGAACCGCCTTCATCAAATATCCGATGGAAATCAGAATCAATTATTTGAGTCTCCCAGGCTACCCGGCAATTATCTTCTATAATTACACTTTTATAACAGATAATTACACTGCCTGAAGAAAAACGGAAGTTATTTCCAAGTTCAAGACGCCCCTCCTGGCCGACAATTATCTTGGCGCCATATTTAATTACAGCGGTTCCGTTAAAAATGATTGTGCCATCGTTTTCCCAAACGATTCGATTGTGCCGTTTATCGAAGTGGCCTATTTCTTCGGTTCCCAGTTTAATTAACCCCGTCCTGACCGGGCAGGTTATAATTACTTTACCTTTTACTTTTCGAAGCTTGACTTTTTTGCTGGCCAGTATAGGCAGATAAATCGCCTTTTCTAATGGTAAGTACTTTATGTTTAAATAAATAGTCTTGAAGTTAAGGTAACCGATAAGTTTCCCTATTTTTCTTAATGTTTCCAAGATAATTAATATTTAGAGTATTATTACTTTTTATCAGACTGAGGGTGGAGTTCGTTTTGCCATCATACTATTATCAATGAGATCAATAAAATAGGGCCATACAGCCCACAAGACAAATATAGTAAATTGATTGAACAAATACTTTTTGCCATCTGTAATTCACTTTTGTGCTGATATTCCTGTATAAAATCAAATTTCAGGTTAATCCGCGATCATTCTTCCATTCTTGCTCTTTTTATATTTCTGGTTTGCATAAGCTTCCTGTCATATTTTTATCTTTTTTGGAAGGAGATTAAGTTAACTTTTTTTTAACTTGCTGCCCAATATTAATTATAAGTAGTATGCGCTTGTAGACGATAATTTTTACACTACCTGCAGAATATTAAATAATATTATTGATAGTAAATACATCTTGAGATATCATGAGATTTATCAAATTTTTTCACATAAAGCTCAGCTCGGCATCGATGCAGGAAATAATTGACCGGGTTGATGTTAATTTGCAGAATAAAAGAGAAAAAATTCTGATTACATCGGTAAATGCTGCAATGTTAGTAATCAGCAGGAATGATAGAGTGATAACTGATGCCATTAATGCTTCCGATATAGTTAATATTGACGGAATGTCAGTTTTTTATTCACTCAGACTACTTGGGTTTAAAACACCGGAAAGAATTGCCGGGCCGGATATTTTTTATAATCTTGTTAAGTTATGCGCTCAGAAAGGTTATAAACCTTATTTTTTAGGAGCAAGGGCCCAGGTTCTTGAGGCTATGAGCAGCAGGTTTAAGTCAGAATTTGGAAATTTAGAAATCGCAGGCTTTCATCATGGTTATTATTCAGATAACCAAACAGATAATATAATAAAGGATATAGAAGAATCTAAGGCTGATATGCTTTTTTTGGGAATAACCAGTCCTAAAAGAGAAATATTTACAAACAGATATTTTCAGACTTCTTCAGTCCCCGTCTGGAAAGGAGTGGGTGGTTCATTCGATATTTATGCGAATTTCACTAAAAGAGCCCCAAAGTGGATTCAGAAAATCGGGATGGAGTGGTTTTACAGATTATGCCAGGAACCGAAAAGAATGTGGAAGCGCTATTTGGTAACCAATACTGTTTTTATAAAGATGATTTTAGGTGAATTTGGCAGAAAAACATTTAAAGGGGAACAACGAGTGTTTATGGAAGATATCTGATATTTTGCTAATTGCCGGGGTTTATTTCTGTCTTTGGATTATTTTTACAGGTTAACTTTTCTGTTAAAGGATCCTTGTTCAGTACATGGTTATTGTGTTAAAAGCATTATTTTTGGTATTTATTTGCATCCTTAACAGTATGAATTTAAAGTGAATTTGAGAGAGCATTCAATTTTTAATAAATTTCAAAATAAATGACTACAAATACTCTTCTAATCACCGGTGGTACGGGTTCTTTTGGCAACGCTGTTCTGCGGCGCTTTCTCAGGTCAGATGATTTTTCTGAAATAAGGGTATTTTCCCGCGACGAAAAGAAACAGGATGATATGCGTCAGTTTTACCGGGATGATAAGATTAAATATTATATAGGCTGCGTTCGTGAAAAGCAAAGTATTAATTATGCAATGGAGGGTGTGGATTATGTATTTCATGCTGCAGCACTTAAACAGGTTCCTTCATGTGAGTTTTTTCCTGTAGAAGCAGTTAAGACCAATGTTCTCGGGCTTGAAAATGTTGTTGATGCTGCCTTGCACAAGGGTGTGAAGAAAATGATATCACTGAGCACCGATAAAGCTGTATATCCCATAAATGCCATGGGGATGTCAAAGGCTTTGGCAGAAAAGGTTATGATTGCAAAGGCACGCCAGTTAAACGGAAACGGAACCATGCTTTGCGGGACCCGCTACGGTAATGTCATGGCTTCACGGGGTTCGGTGATACCTCTTTTTGTTGACCAGATAAAAAGTGGAAAGCCGATCACTATTACAGATCCGAAAATGACCCGTTTTATGATGACCCTTGATGGTGCCGTGGATCTTGTTATCTATGCTTTTGATAACGGGCACCCCGGGGATATTTTCGTTCAAAAATCACCTGCGGCAACCATTGAGGTTCTTGCCCACTCCCTTTTGGAGCTATATAACACGAAAGTAGATATAAAGACCATCGGGACAAGGCACGGAGAAAAACTTTATGAGTCTCTTGTCAACAGGGAAGAAATGGCCAAAGCCTTTGATCTTGGCGGATATTACCGTATTCCGGCCGATACCCGGGATTTGAATTACAGCAAGTATTTTTTTGAGGGAGAGGAAAAGGTTTCAATGGTCGAGGAATATACTTCCCATAACACTGAAAGGCTTGATGTGGTGGGGATGAAGGATCTGCTGCTGAAATTGCCTTTTATCAGGAAGGATATATTGGGTGAAGATATCAGTCACATTTATGAGCCTTAAAAGGTCTTTAACTGAACATGATGCTTAAAATTGGAATTACAGGACAATCTGGATTTATAGGTACTCATTTATTTAACACTATCAATTTATATCCTGACAGGTTTAATCTTGTCTCCTTCGAGGACGATTTTTTTAAGTCCGCCGAAAAACTGAAAAGATTCGTGCAAAGCTGTGATGTCATTGTTCACCTGGCTGCGATGAACAGGCACAATGATCCGAAGGTGATATATGAAACCAATCTGGCCCTGGTTAAGAAATTGATTCATGCCTGTGAGGAAACTGATTCAGCACCTCACATTGTTTTTTCTTCAAGTATCCAGGAAGAGAGGGATAATCTTTATGGCAGATCCAAAAAGGAAGGGCGGCTGTTGCTTGAAAAATGGGCCATGGAAAATGATGCCCAATTCACAGGACTGGTCATACCCAATGTATTCGGTCCGTTTGGCAACCCCTATTATAATTCTGTTGTAGCCACGTTCTGCCACCAGCTGACTCATAACGAACAGCCAAAAATTGAAGTTGATGGTGAGATGAAGCTTATTTATGTAGGTGAACTGGTAAAAGAAATTATTGAGCACATTGAGGCAATGCACAATGATACTCAAACCGGGGCAATTGCCGATACTGTTATCCTGCCTCATACTGCATCTCTGAAGGTCTCTGAACTGCTTGAAAAACTACAGGTTTACAAGAAAGACTATTACGGTTCAGGCATTATCCCGGATCTGGGTGATTCGTTTGAAAGAAACCTGTTCAATACCTTTTTGTGTTATGCTGACCACAGTACTCTGTTCCCTTTTCATCTTAAGCTGAATACCGATGACCGGGGAAGTTTTGTGGAGATACTGAAAAGCAAAAGCAGGGGTCAGTTTTCTTTCTCCACTACAAAACCCGGGATCACACGCGGCAATCATTTTCACACAAGGAAAGCAGAACGTTTTGCTGTAATAAAGGGTAAAGCAAGGATAGAGCTCAGGAGGATAGGGACTGATAAGAAAATTGCATTTGCACTGGATGGGGAAAGCCCCTCTTTTGTTGATATGCCGGTCTGGTATACACACAATATTACCAATACCGGGGATGAGGATCTCTATACATTGTTCTGGATCAATGAATTTTATGATCCCGGTGACAGCGACACCTTTTTTGAAGAAGTTTGAAATAAACATTTATTTATAATGAAGAAGCTAAAGGTCATGACTGTTGTTGGCACCCGGCCTGAGATTATCCGTCTGAGCCGCACTATGGCTTTGCTGGACCAGCATGTTGATCATATTATAGTACATACCGGACAGAATTATGATTATGAACTGAATGAGATATTCTGGGAAGAGCTGGAGCTGCGGAAACCGGATCATTTTCTTAATGTTGATACCTCATCCCTTGGTGCTGCAGTAGGCGATATAATCCGGAAATCAGAGGAGATACTCATCAAGGTTAAACCTGATGCCCTTCTGGTTCTGGGTGATACCAACTCCTGCCTGTCGGCCTATATGGCAAAGCGGATGCATATTCCTATTTTTCACATGGAGGCCGGAAACCGGTGCTTTGATGAGAATGT